>QQUD01000093.1 GCA_008501785.1 Chloroflexota bacterium | reverse complement strand
GAAAAAAAGTGTCATGTAGGGGGTAAAAGTGTGATGTTTGATGGCTGCACAAACGGCCGTTTTATACCCAATCAACCGATCCAAATTATCGACCGGTGGCACCAGGTTGGGCATGATCACCCCACCGGCAAACGTTTCAGCGCTTAGCGGCGCAACGGTGTTCAGCATGTTGCCATCTCGAAAATGAATATGCATGTCTAATGGTGAATTAAGGATTATTTCTTGCATCATTTATTGGGATGGTTCAAAATTAAGTTGACAAATTTGTAGAACGATTTGGTAAATCGTTCGCCTGCGATTTACCAAATCGCGCTACAAAGTGTAAACCTGATTATTTGCTTTTCTGAACCATCCCCATTTATTCGCCTTTTATACGTCTACAGCCGATTCTGAGAAATTATCGCGCTTTGGATCAAATGCACGTAGCTGAATGGGGCCAAATGGCTCTGATTGAAATGCAGTTACTTCTCGCCGTTTAATCAACTCTAAGACTGCCAGCAGTGAAATTGAGATTTCAACTCGGCTGGTGTCTGTTGAAAGTAAATCGCGGAATTCGAGAAAACGGCCGTTTTTCACCCGGTAACGCAGCTTGTTCATTTGTCCTTCAATCGTAATGCGCCGAGGTTGCACAATCGCTACGCTATCTTCAAGAGAATCAGCACGCGAAAGTGCATCCTGCAAAGCAGACAACAACGTGTCAACTGAAATACCTGAGAGGTCTAGTCGCCCCTCCAATTTAGGGGGCGGTGCCACACGCAAATAAGAGCGTAATCCTTGCTCTTCGCGTGTTTTCAACCAACTTGCCCTTTGTTTAAATTGTTTATATTGTCTTAACTGCCGGATTAACGCTTCCGCAGGGTCTTCTTCCTCTTCGCCATCAACTACAACGGGCGTTTGTGGTAACAGTGCCCGACTTTTAATCAACACCAGACGGGCAGCCACAACCAGAAAATCAATTAATTGCTCAATTCGATTCTCTTTAAGCCGTTCAATTTGAATCAAGTATTGTTCTGTAACAGTGACCAATGAGATTGCGGTAATATCAAGCTCTTGCCGATCAATCAAGTGGAGAAGCAGGTCCAGTGGACCTGAAAATGCGGGTAAGTCAATTGTATATTTGCTAATCATCCGGTTGGCGATTCTATCATCCTTAAAACATTGAAGTGTAGATAAAATACGCTAGAGCAACCAATAATGCAAATATCACAACTGTGAGAATTGCCCGAAAAGCTTTTTGGCGAGAGGCTTTGCGTTTACGAGCTGCCACATCACCGCGCAGCGTTTCCATGCGTTTTTGCGACGCTTCATTTTCTAAATTGTTGAAATGCCGCATATCTGCCAGGCGTGCTTGCCTGTTTTCGGTCGCGACACGCCTATCATGCTGCCGGATGCTTTCGAAAATATCCAAACTGCTGCCACAATTTTTGCAACGCTCAATACCTCCCCAATTGGAATTGTTGCAAGTACTGCAAATGCGTGTGAGAGCCGCACCACAATTGTCGCAAATACTTGTCTCATCTTCATGGAACATGTTGCAGTAAGGGCATAGATGGCCAGTTAGCATCACATCATTATGACAATGGGGGCACTCAAGGTGGTTGTGCTGATCGTTGGCAACGATTGTTCCTTGACAATGTGGGCAAGGAATAAAGATTTTTGATGGTATTTCTGTATAAACAGGCTGAGCTGGTTCAGTTTTAATGGGTTCCGGTATGTCTGTAATCAGCGGCAAAATAGGCGGGGGGACATCCAGCCGGGGCTGTGATTGTCGATGCGGCGGTGATGGCGGTGGTGTTGGTGATGGTGATGGTGTTGGTGGCTGTGGTTTAGGTTGTGGTTTGGGTTCTACATTTCGTGTTAATGGTTTTGTTTGTGGCAGCGTTTGCTTTGACGTTGGCGGTCGAATGATGTCCCCTTTTTTGACCGTATGAACAGCTTGAATCATTTTGATGACATAGGTAGCTTTGGGCGGACGCTGTTCGCGGTTGGTGGCTGTCAACCGACGGAGTAACTCGTCATAGACGGCAGGAAGTTCTGGCATCAGATCGCAGATATTGGGCACGGTTTCTGTCATCTGTTTGACGATGACCATTGCCGGGGTATCTGCATCAAAAGGTTTGCGACCCGTTACCATTTCAAAGAGGAGAACACCTAATGCGTAGATGTCGGAACGGCCGTCTACCGGTTTTCCTTGAATCTGTTCTGGACTCATGTAGCCAGGGGTGCCGACTGCACCACCTGTTTTGGTGAGTGTTGCCTGGGCGTCCGATGTCATGCGGGCAATGCCAAAATCAGATAAAAACGCTTGGCCGTATTGATCAAACAAAATGTTTCCCGGTTTTAAATCTCGATGCACAATCCCTTTTGTGTGGGCTACTTCAAGTGCTTGCGTAATGCGGGACATGATTTGCTCAATCTCTTTTTTAGAAAGTGGACCTTTGGATAACAGATCCCCTAACGAGCCACCTGTCATTAGCTTCATCACAAGATATGGCTGGCCATTTTCTTCACCAAAATCATGAACTGGAACAATATAAGGATGTTCTAATGTGGCAACTGTTTTGGCTTCTCGTTCAAAGCGCGTGCGAAACATAGGATCATGGAGGAGCGCATGAGGCAGAACCTTGACGGCAACGCGTCGTCCGAAGCTTGGGTCTACTGCTATAAAGATGGTCGCCATGCCACCTTTTGCAAGTTCTTTTTGGATATGATACCGGCCAATTTTTTCCGGTATTTTCGTTTCAACTACCGGTTCTGCGTTCATGATGCGTCCTCAACACTCCCCTGCGTATGGTACGATGTTTATGTGTATGAATTAATAGGAATGTACTCCCAGTTAAGTTTACAAGAAAAACCTTTCTTAAAATCTTTGGATTGACTGACAGATAGATGACAAATTGTCGGCACATCTGACAAATTTACTGCAAGAGCAACATTCTCCCTAAGTCTAACCTCTAAATTAGTGCAAAGCAATATCACATTGATGTCATCTTGGATGCATCAGACAGTAAACAAATCCATTCATTTGCACTAGTTTTACTGTTTCATATTGTTGGCCTATCGCATCGAGAACGGGTGGTGGATAGAACTGCGCCCGTAAAACGATTGAGTCGAATTCTTGATTGTTAAGCATCGAGAGCATCTCGGTCAGATCAACCTGATTGTTGTTATACAGATTCAAAAGTTGCGTGGGATTCGTGATAATTTCGCGCCCCAAATAGAAATTAAAACCGGCATCTTCACTTAAAGCGGCCGTTTTGCCTTCAGCAACAAAATTTGCAATCTCAATACCGGCGGCTGTGTCTGCTGGTGATGGGGGTCGCCCTAGCAGTGAAACGCCTGCCACATCAACATAGGGGATGCTTTCCGGGTCTCGTGCAGCAGAACATGAAGTTTGTGGTGCAATCCACACTTCTGTTGGCTGGCCCAATGCGCTGGCAATTGTTTGCAAGGCAGGTGTGTGCGTTGGCATGTGGAACATGCGCCATCCTTGAACCAAAAACAGTGCTGGAATGAGGATGCCTAGCAGCAGATGTGCGGAAAAACGGCGCTGTTGTGGCTGCAAAAATGTATGATTGGACTTTTCTGCCCAATCGATTAATTTTGAAAAGGCAATGCCGGTCAAAATGCAGCTGGCGGCAATAGCTGTAGCAAAATAGGATTCGCCAGCCCCCCATTTTCCCGCCGTAATGCTGTTGACAACGGCGACTACAAACCAGATGGAGTAGGCTGACAGCCGCTCAAAGTAAAGCTGATAAATAGCGAAAAGGGCGGCCACAATAGTAATAACTGTATGCAGTTGGAACCATTGTCGAAACAATCCTTGAGCCTGTCCGGGGATAAATGGATTGATGTTGGCGGTGACAGTGTTGAGGAACCAATAGCCATCGGTAGACACATTTATCCAAAGGAAAACAAGCCCGGTGACGATGGCAAAGGGTACCGCCCAGAAAACAGCCCGTTTGGGCTGTCTCAAAAACATGAAAATGAATACGGCCGCAACCGTTGCATAAGCAAGTTGTTTGGTATACCCGGCTGCAAGCAGCAGCAGCATAACGAGCAGAAGTTTTTTTGTAAACGACCGTTTCTCCGCCTCCTCCCGATCAAATGTATAGACAAGCAGCACCACCGCAGCCGTTTCAAACATGACCATAAACATATGCTGGCGGAAGAGCGGCCCCACATGGTATACGTAGTTTGAAGCAAGGAAGGCAAGCCCCGACAGCAGTGACAGCCACCATCGTTTGCCCACGCGATGCACGCCGATACCGATGAAAACGGCCGTTAACAACGTTCCCACCCACGAAACCAGCCGCCCCGTCCAATATTGTGGCCCAAAAAGCCAAACCAAGGGCACGATCACCACGTGAAACAGCGGTGGATAATTGGACGAATAAAATGGATAGCTGTTATTGTCTCGGTACGGCCATTGCCCTTCACTAAACAAGACCGTATCCATTAATTCAAACCCTTCCCCCTGATCATAATCAAACGGAAATTGAAATAGTGCAGCCGCATAAATGGCATAAATTACGAAATAGCCAATAAAAACTGCTAGAGCTGCACCGATTAAGATTTTAGGCAGGGTGTTTAATAGCTGCTGACGATTGGTCAAGGGTAATGAACTGGATTCTACATGTTGGCTCATGCTGGTTTATCTCCTAATGGTAATAAAGATAATCCAATAATAATCACCAACCCGGCGGCCATCATTGCCAACCGTTGCGCGGGTCCAATCCCTTGAAACTGCCCCGCGCCAATAAAATCCATGGCAAATAGTCCCAGAATGCCGCCAACCCCTAAAGTAATCATAATTAATCCAAGTTGTTTTTTCGTCATTGCGATTTCAACGCTCTCCATTTTCTCGTTCAAAGCCGAGAGTTTAGCTGAAATGAGTGTGTCCTGGCAAATTTCCTGGAAATTGCATTTGTCTTTGCATAACAGTGTTGATATAATCTCACGCCTATTCTGGCATATGCTAATTAACTGCCGCTGCTTTCAGCGGTTTTTCTCTTATCTAGAGGTTTATCATGGCAATTAATAAACCACATTTATTAACGCAAGACGGCTTAGACCGTCTGACAATTGAACTTGAGGAGATGCGTACCTCGGGCCGCGAACGTGTGGCAGATCGACTACATCGTGCTTTCCAGGATGGCCAGGATGACGATTTTGTTGATAATGCTGAACTCGAAGCTGCTCGAAACGCCCAATCGTTCCTTGAGGGCAGAATCAAAGAACTTGAAGAAATCCTGAAAAATTATCAATTGATTGATAATAGTGACGGGAAATCTGGATTTGTTCGTGTTGGTTCATATGTGACAGTTTCTGAAAATGGGTTTGACGAGAATGAGCGGTATCATTTAGTTGGTGCGGCTGAAGCAGACCCAGTAAGCGGCCGTATTTCCAACGAAAGTCCTTTAGGCAAAGCACTGCTTGGGGCAAAAGTTGGTGATACTGTGCGGATTAATGCCCCTAATGGCATGATTGAATTTGAAGTACAAAAAATCGAATAGTCGCTCGGCCGACAAAATAAATGCCGAAAGTCAGCCCGTGCCACACACGGGCTTTTTTTTGAAATGAGACCTGACAGATTTTTGCTGCTTTCAGTTGCTTGAAACCTGTCAGGTCTAAAAAACGAATTAAGCGAGTTTACTATGAGCTGGGAACCAACACCGCTGGAAGAAAAACGGGTAGAAAAATTAAACCGTTTACGTGAAGAAGCAGGCATCAATCCATATCCATTACGTGTTGAGCGCACACATACTGTCTCTGCAGCCGTTGCGGCTTTTACAGAAGCTGGTGACGACAATGCAGATGAAATTAGTGTGACGGTGTGTGGACGTTTGAAAAGCGTGCGCGACATGGGGAAGACCGTTTTTGCGCATGTTGAGGATGGATACGGCCGTATTCAGCTTTTTATGCGTCGTAACGAAATTGGAGAAGACGCCCATCGCGTATTTCGTAAACTTGTTGATTTGGGTGATTTTGTGCAGGCACAGGGCGTTCTTTTTCGCACACGAACCGGCGAGATTAGCGTGCGCGTTTCGGAATGGAAGCTGCTGAGCAAAGCCGTTAGTCCACTGCCTGTAGTTAAAGAGCAAGAGGTGGATGGCGAGCTTGTGCGATATGCGGCCTTTGCCAATGTTGAAGAACGGTATCGTCAACGCTATGCTGACCTTGCTGTTAACCCCGATGTGCGTGACGTTTTTCGGACACGGGCTAAATTGATTAGCGGCTTGCGTCGTTATTTTGATGATCATGATTTTCTAGAGGTGGAAACGCCTGTTTTGCAACCCTTGTATGGCGGGGCGGCGGCACGGCCGTTTACTACCTTCCACAACCAGCTCAAACAAGAACTTTTTCTGCGCATCTCGTTTGAACTGTACTTGAAACGGCTGCTGGTCGGTGGCTTGGAACGAGTCTATGAAATCGGTCGTGATTTCCGCAACGAAGGGGTGAGCTTTAAACACAATCCCGAATTTACCATGCTCGAATTCTATGCAGCTTATTGGGATTATCACGATGTCATGGATTTTACCGAGCGCATGTTTATCTACCTGGCAGAAACGGTAATTGGACACACCAAAGTAATCTACGGTGATCACAAAGTGGATTTAGCTGGCCCCTGGCCGCGTGTCACCATGCGCGATGCCATCAAACAATATGCTGAAATAGATTACATGGAACACATGGAGCCAGCATCTTTGGCAAAGGCCATTCGTGACATTGGTGGGCAAGCACCAGAAGGTGCATCTTGGGGCAAATTGATAGATGGCGTTTTTGGTGACTACGTAGAGCCAAAATTAATTCAACCCACCATCATCACCACTTATCCGCGTGATATTTCACCATTGGCAAAAGCTATTCCTGGCGATCCCCTGCATGTTGAGCGTTTCGAATTCTTCATCGCCGGCATGGAAATGGGCAATGCGTTTACTGAGTTGAACGACCCCATCGATCAGGAAAAACGGTTCGAAGATTTGCAAAAGCTGTTTGCCAAAGATGACGACGAAATCAATCCAATCGACGATGATTATTTGCGTGCAATGCGGTACGGTATGCCGCCAAACGGTGGTTTTGGCATGGGCATTGATCGGATGGTGATGCTGTTTACCAACAAATCAACCATTCGCGAAGTCTTGCTCTATCCACACTTGCGAGAAAAAGACGCGGCATCTGAATAAAAAAGCATTGCAAAGATACGAAGAAACTAAGGAGCAAAGTGGAGAACGCTTTGCTCTTTTTTTTGGGAAACGGCCGCAATAATAATGAATAATGAATAGCGAATAATGAATTGTGAAGTGGGGCGAGAAATCGTCAATCGTCAATCGTAAATGGAGAAACGGCCGTTATTTGACCAGTTTCTTCCTCATCCCAAACGCGGTAAAATGGCGCAGTCGTTACGGCCTGGAGGCCGAAGAGGAAGAGTGGATCGGCGATACGCCGTCCACAGCGAGGTGCAACGCACTTCAAAAGTGCGTCGCACCTGAAAACACCTTACTGTAAAACAGGTAAAGTCAAATAATTGTCTGGCACAAAAAGACTACCTTCGGTGGTTCCCTCTGGTGAAATTTGTTTCAGCCGTTTGCTTAACGTTTGTGATGTTGTGTAGCCAGCAAGGGTGTTGCGGAAGGCGGTTGTTACTTGTTGCACATCTT
>QQUD01000611.1 GCA_008501785.1 Chloroflexota bacterium | reverse complement strand
AATGTACTTGCGACACAACCAAAGGCGCATTTGTGTCAGCCAGCACAAAAGCAACGCGCTCTGGTGGGTACGCCGGGTCCAACGGTACATAGGCCCCACCAGCCTGCATAATCCCCAAAATGCCGACGCCCATCTCTGCTGATCGTTCGCTGTACAAACCAACCGGGGTACCGGGCGAAACACCCAGCGCGATTAGCCGGTGTGCTAACTGGTTGGCGCGGGTGATGAGTTCGGCATAGGTCAAGCTGCCATCGTGGGCGGAAACGGCCGTTTTATCTGGTGTTGTATCGCCATACTCGGCAATGAGGTTGTGAATGCACGTTTCAGGGGGGAGAGAAACGCCTGCACTGAGCGGAGCCGAAGTGGCCGTATCATTCCATTCTCTAAATATCTGTATTCGCTCCCTATCCGTAAGTAAAGGCAACTCCCCCAAAGTAAGCTCAGGCTGAGCCGCAATGGCGGCAAGCAGTGTTGTCAAATGCCCAAGCAGACGTTGAATCGTGTCTGCCTCAAACCGATTTTGATTGTAAATCACCAACAGCCGCATCTGCTCATCTGGCACAACCAGCAGCGCCAACGGATAGTTGCTTTGCTCACGGTAGCGCATGTCGTTGATGGTGAGCGACTGCTGCCCGTTGTCCTCAGGCGCAGGGTAATTTTCAAACACAACAATGCTGTCGAACAGCGATTGACCAGCAGGCACATCACTCCAGCGCTGCACGTTAGACAGCGGCGTGTGTTCGTATTGGCGTACAGCAAGCTGGCGTGATTGGAGTTGTTCCAACCAGGGCAATAGGGGTTGGGAATCGGGGACTGGGGTTCGCAGCGGGAGTGTGTTGATGAACATGCCGACCATGTTTTCCACACCCGGCAGCGATGCGGGGCGACCAGAAAGTGTGATACCGAAAGACACGTCTTGTTCGCCGCTGTAGCGGGAAAGCAGGATAGCCCATGCGCCTTGCACCAAGGTGCCCAATGTGAGTCGATTTTGGCGAGCCAATGCGTTGAGCGCGGCGGTGGTTTCGGTGGTGAGATGAATGTCGGCTTCGGCGTAGGAAATGCTTGTATTCGCCCCTCGTTTATCCACTTGCAGCGGCGTCGGCGTTTCAAAGCCTGCCAACTGCTCACGCCAAAATGATTCGGCAGCAGCATTGTCCTGTTTCTTCAACCAGGCGACATAGTTGCGGAACGGTTTGATGGTTGGGAGGGTTGGTTGTTCACCACGCACCAGCGATTCATACACGTCAAATGCTTCTTTAAACATCTGATGCGTAGACCAGCCATCTGTCATCAAATGATGAAAATTCCAGATGAAATGATGCCGTTCGTCAGCCAATTTCACCAGCACCATGCGCAGCAGCGGTGCTTTTGCCAGATTAAACCCTTTTTGTCGATAGTCGCCTGCCAATTTCTCTAGCTGCGTTTCAACGGTTTCAGTTGTGGTTTGCCAGTCGCGGATGTCCCAGGGGATGGTCACGGTTTGGCGCACAACTTGCAGTGGCGTGTCCAATCCTTCCCACAAAAACGCTGTGCGCAGAACTGGATGCCGTTCAACAACCGTATCCCAGGCAGCTTGCATTTTTAATACATCCAGCGGTCCATCCAACATACAGCGGATTTGCTCAAAGTAAACTTCGCTTTCAGGTGCGCGAATCGTATGATACAAAATCCCCTGCTGTGTCGGCGTCAGGGGATAGATGTCGGCAACATTTTCCATTTTCTTCATAAAGCTTATTCTCGTGCTTCGCCACAACGAAGCTGGTCCATATTTGTGGAGAGGAGGCTTTAGCCGGAACGGCTTACATGATCCGTTCCGGCTAAAGCCTCCTCTCCGATTTTGAGCTAGAGTTGACTACTGAGCATGTCAGCCAGTTGGTCGAATGAGTCAGTGTCAAAATCAACGAGGTCGAAGTCGGATAGCGTGGATTCGGTGATTTCGACGGATGTGCAATGGTCGATAAGGTCACGCAGTTCGGCAATGAAATTGTTTGCCAGGGTTTGCACGTCGGCAATGGTGATGCGCTGTGGGCTGAAGGTCCAGTCGATGTGCAGCTGATCGGCCATGATCACGGCGTTTATTTCGAGGGTGTGGGGGCGTTGGTTGCGGGGGCTGATGTCAGCTTGTAACGGCCGTACCAACTTAAACAATTCCGAAGGCGGCAGCGACCGCTCAAACTGTCCCAAATAATTGAAAAGAACCTCTGGTTCTGGTTGATCTGTCAGCGGCGAATCACTTCCCAAATAGCGCAGTACGCCGTAGCTGAGTCCTTTGCTGGGTACCTGGCGCAGTTGTTCTTTAATTGCTTTGAGCGCTGCACCTGGTTCACTGTTTGGTGTCTCTAAATGAACCGGGTAGTGTGTCGTGAACCAACCCACCGTGCGGGTAAGGTCTACGCCGCTAACGACTTCTTCTTCACGCCCATGCCCTTCGAGGGTGATGGATAAACGGCCGTTTTCACTCCCAGGCGCAAAGGCAAGCGCAGCAGCCGTCAACAGCGCATCATTGATGTTTGTGTTGTAGGCATTTGGCACGTCTTGCAGCAGGGCGCGGGTTTCGTCGGTGTTGAGTTTGACGGAAACTGTATGCGTGTCACTGACGCTGTTTGCACCGTTGGGATTGAATGAGATGCTGTTTGTGCTGTTGGCGGATTGCCCGTGTCGGGTGGCGGAAACGGCCACTTCGGCTGCGCTCAGGGCAAGCGCTTCTGTCCCAACCCAATCCACCAATTTTTCAGACCACTGCTTGAAAGAACTGCTCTTTGGTGGCAATGAAACCGGCTGCTTGTTTCGGATTTGAGTATAAACCGTTTCCAAATCTTCCAGCAGCGGTCGCCAGGAAACGCCGTCAATTGCCAGATGATGCACCGTCACAAACAGGCGCACCGGCTGGGCGGGTCCACGTTGGAAAAGCGCCACATGCATGATCGGACCCTTCTCCAAATCAAGTGAAGCGGCGAGTTTACCAGCTTCTGCCGTCATTGCATCCTCTTGTTTGGTGAAGGGGTAGGGCAATCGGGTGTCTTATGTAAACAATGCGGATAAAACAACAAAACGTTGGGATAATGGGAGGAAAAAGGAAGTATCCCATGACCGCATCACCAATCGAAAGCATCCAAACACACTTTTCAGATGTACAGGACCCCAGACAACTAGGAAAAGTCGAACATCCGCTCATCAATCTCATTTTCATTACGATCTGTGGCACACTATGTGGAGCGGATAATTGGGTGGCTATCGAAGCATTTGGTAACGCACAGATAGAGTGGTTAAGTCAATATCTGAATTTGGAGAAAGGAATCCCATCCCATGACACATTGGGAGACACCTTTGCCATGATAGACCCAGAGCAGTTCGGGAAAGGGTTTCTCAATTGGATGCAAGCGGTTTGTGAACTGGTAGCCGGTGTCGTGGCGATAGATGGCAAGAAATTGAGGCGCTCACATGATAAGCGACTGGGTAAAGCAGCGATTCATATGGTGAGTGCATGGAGCGAGGCAAATGGCGTGGTATTGGGTCAACAGAAAGTGGATGAGAAATCAAATTGAGTCGATTTTCTTTTTTTTGGATTGCTTCTTCTGATTGCTTTGGGGAACGGCCGTTACGCTGTTCTGCTACCCTTTTCAATCTGTTCGTCACTACTGCTGCAAATTAATGCAGTTAGCCTAGGTTTTTCGATGGTATTAACCTAAAGTTACAATGTAACTTACGAAGTTGAATATCTAGATTTTGCCAATGTTTTGTTAATGTTTCGATTAATTATAAATAAACGACAGGTATTTAGTCCAGGTTCTGACGTGATTTTGTCTCATTTTGCAAGTTATGATGATGCATTGCTATAATCAGGAATCGGAACATGTTTTATCAACAATTTGAAACCGGATTACGGGTAAAGGGTGTTCTGATTGACAGCGTCTTCGAGAAAAAAACTGTCTCAGCCGAAGAACGCGCATCTCTTTGTTTGCACCGTCGTTCGGTTTGCCCAACTTGGAATTACAACTGAATTCTTGCTATTCTTAACACCATGTCATTCTTTAGCTCTGATCGGGAACGTCGACTCTGGTTTTGGCTGTTCGTTGTCTTAGTGGGGATATATGCCACGCTAGGGCGGGCACCCATAATAGCTGCGGCTCTACGAGAGCGTAACGATCTCAGAGACACAATCTTTTTCATTCTTTTTGTGGTGATGGTCGTAGTCGCGGTTTTATTTATAAACAGTCGCCCTGGTCGTGCCGAGATCGCCGTGGGGTTCGGTATTCTGATTATTTATGTGACGGCATGGCTCAGAATTGGGACGCTGGAGGAACGCACTCACCTATTTGAGTATGGCCTGGTAGCTGCACTCGTTCATGAAGCCCTGATTGAGCGGGAGAAAAACGGCCGTTTAGTTCCGCCACCTGCCGTTATTGCCCTGGTTATATCCATCCTTTTAGGCTGGCTCGATGAAGGCATTCAGTTGATCCTGCCCAACCGCGTCTACGATTTCCGCGACGTAATTTTTAACACGGTTGCCGCTGTGATGGTGATCGGGGCGAGATGGGTTCTGGCCCGCGTACGGCGCTGGGCACAAGCGCGACGAAGGGATGGATAGGCTCATCATGATCATCTATATCAATGCATATAACCTAGATTTTGCGATGGTATAATTAAAATATGAACTGGCATTTAGGCACAATGGGCTTTGGTTACAAACAATGGGTGGGGCCATTTTATCCGGCAGGGATGCAGCCGCGCAGCTATCTGGCACACTACAGCCAATTTTTCGACGCAGTGGAAATTGATTCCACATTTTACGGCACGCCTACGCCAGACAAAGTGAAACGCTGGGCAACCGCTACCCCACCAACGTTCACTTTTTGCCTGAAAACACCTCGGGCGATCACACACGACGCGCCGCTTTCCCGAGGTGCTGCCGCAATGGAGGATTTCATCGCGGTAGCTGCACTGCTTGGTGACAAATTGGGACCGATTTTGATTCAATTTGGGCCAGAGTATACAGCTGCGTACACGCAAGAGGTTGAATCTTTTCTAAAACAACTGCCAACTGACAAACGGTTTGCGATGGAGTTTCGGCATCGATCATGGGCACGGGAGGGAACGGCCGTTCTCCTCCGCAAATACAACATCTGCTGGGTCGCCGCTGACTACATCTACCTGCCCAAAATCATCACCCGCACAACCGACTTTCTCTATCTACGCTTCATTGGTCCACATGGGCAATACGCCACCAAAGATCGGGAGTTGGTAGACAAAACGGCCGATTTGCAAAATTGGCATTCTCAGATTCAGGGTCAGGGGGATGGGGTAACGGCCGTTTACGGATTCTTCAACAACGACTATTCAGGTCACTCACCAACGACGTGCAACCGGTTTAAGGGAATTGTGGGGTTGGATAAGGGAGAAATACGGCCGTATCAACAGCGCCGTCTTTTTTAAGAAAATGGGACGCAGATTTCCATGATAAACGCAGATTTCTTCTTTCTTATCAGCGTTAATCTGCGTTAATCTGCGTTCAATTTCTTCTTTATAATTCATTCAGGCTCAAGTGTAAATCGAAAAGGAAACCCTTCTAATCGGGCCGCTAAGGTTGCTTTGCGCACCCGCAGTTCAGCCTCTGGTTTTGGCAGCACATCCACTACCGACATGCCTTCGTTGTGAACTTGCCACATAATTGCTTCGGCAAACACGACTGGCTTCTTAAAAACCTGTACCATCACCCGCACCACAAACTCCATCGTCGTCACCGGATCATCGTGGGCAATGATCTTCCAGCGCTTTTCTAGTGCTTCGTCTTTTTCGACAAGCTGTTCTTCCGTTACTTCTGGTTCAGAAACGGCCGCTGCTGCTTGAAAATTAATTAGATTCATCATCTTATTCCATACAAAATCGTTACACAGTATAGCAGGTCCACCTTCACAATTCATTATTTCTTTCAATGCAGAGCTGACAGGTTTCGGAAAACCTGTCAGCTCTCAACAAAACATTTATCGCTTCTTCATCTCCAGTCTTTACAATTGGGGTAGAATTGATGGTTGGGAAAAGGGTTAACTCAATAACCTTCCAAAAATATGATCAAATCAGGACAAGTGGCATGAGACGGCAGCGGTTTCAGTTAGGATTATTACATGTGGCAGTGGCAATGACGGCCGTTCCCGTAGACAGCACCCTCAATCGAGTCATGATCAAAGAGCTGGCCCTGTCCGCCACACTCGTCGCCGTACTCGTCACCTTGCCCTACCTCTTTTCGCCCATTCAGTTGGCAATTGGCTCCTTTGCCGACCGCAACCCCATTTTCGGACGCCGCCGCACCCCCACCATCGTACTTGGCCTGTTATTGAGTGCCATCGGCATTGCCATTGCCCCCACCGGCGCTTTTCTCATTGAAACCAGCAAAGCAGCCGGTATCGGCATCAGCTTGCTGGGCTTTGGCCTGTGGGGAATGGGATTCAACTTCGCCACCGTTTCCTACTTCTCCCTCGCTTCTGAACTATCTGGTGAACAAAACAGCAGCCAAACCATCTCCACCATGTACTTCATGATGATTGTGAGCGTTATTATCACCGGCATTACGCTCAGTCGATTGGTCGAGCCTTATTCGCCTGAAGTTGTGACGCAGGGCATCTGGATGGTGAGCGGCGTGGCGCTCGTTTTAGGATTGCTAGGCACGGTTGGCCTAGAACCACGCGCCTTCAAACCCTCTTTTGTCGAGGAACAAGTGCCACTAAAAACAATGTTTCACTTCCTGACGGGCAATCGTCAGGCTGTTCTCTTTTTTGGCTATTTGGTTTTGCTGTTAGCGGCCGTTTTAGGCCAAGACGTGCTGCTCGAACCCTACGCTGGCGAAACCTTCAACATGTCCGTCAGCGAAACGACGCGCCTTACCTCAATTTACGGCGTATGTTTCCTGATTACCTTGGCAACTGCGGGACTTCTCGAAAAACGTACGAACAAGCGCACCGTTGCTCATATTGGCTCATGGGGTGCTATTGCTTCGTTTGCGGTGCTCATTCTGGGTGGCGCGATTTTGAGCATCCCAGTTTTCTACGTGGGCGTTGTTCTGCTCGGTTTAGCAATTGGATTGGCAACCGTTTCCAACCATTCCCTGATGCTGGATATGACAACTACTCAAAATGTTGGACTATTCATCGGCGCGTGGGGGATGGCAACTGCTTTTGCGCGTCTGGTTGGCTCGTTAATTGGTGGTGTTGTTCGTGATGTTGTTGACCAATTCACAGTCAATCCTGCCTTTCCGTATATGATTGCATTCGGCCTGAATATCATCTTGCTGCTTGTGTCTTTTACGCTGCTGCGTCGCGTCAATGTGTCTCATTTTCGTGTTGAGGCAGAGCAAGAAGGTGAGGGAAAACGGCCGTCTTTCGCCAAACAACCTTTATAATTTCTTGGTACAAGTAACTGTTTTCAAGTTACAATACCTTCATAAGTAATCTGCAACTTGCACCTTGCAACTTGCACCTTTTCCCTAGGAGGATTCCCATGATTACTACACAACCCGTCGTTGATGCCATGAATGCCCAAATTCAAAGCGAGTTCGGCGCATCTGCCCAATATGTGGCGATTGCTATCTATTTTGACGAAGAAGCCTTGCCTGATTTAGCCGCATTCTTTTACCGTCAAGCCGAAGAAGCGCGCGAACATGCCATGCAATTTGTTC
>QQUD01000126.1 GCA_008501785.1 Chloroflexota bacterium | reverse complement strand
GCTGGGGATGGTGACCAGGATTTCGGCATCTTTGGGCAGAGATTGCTGGGCACGGAAGACGATGAATTGGTCAGAACGGCCGTTTTCCACCATCTGATCCACTTGCTTATTGGCCGCAATTTCATCTTCAGTTGCCAACTGAACGGCGACCTGCTGCCCATCAGCCGTGACCTGCATTTTTGAGAAAACCGTTTGTAGGTCAATCTTTTGGTCAAACGCCACAAAAAAGAGCGGGTCTAGCGGCCGTGTGCCGCCACTAGGATACGATTGGGTTAGCTTGACCGGTGGTGTGCTGAACGTCCAGGCAACTGTGTTTGCCAATTCACCACCTGCGGCAGATTGTGTGCCTGCTGGAATGGTAACTTCGTAATGGGTTGCTTTGGGGAAGCGCTCCATTTCGCCGCCGTCGTATTCAAACCGCAGCGTTTGTGGGCTGATCCATTTCCAGGTTCCGGGCAAGTCGGGTGAAACGGTCACCGGCAAATCTGCCGCGTTGACCACATCCAGGCTGGTGAGCGGCACCATCGGCTGGCTGAACGTGACGTTGACGAAGGGCGCAATGGGCAGTTCACCTTCTGGCGAGAAGCGCAGCACTTCCAGCGGGCCTACTTCAACGGGTTCTGGTGTGGCTTGCCCCGATGTGAGCGGGAAGGGTTGGTCGATGGTGCTGCCGGTGCGGGGCGGCGGAATGGGGGCATCGGGGAGGTTGAAGTCGAGGGTGTCGGAGGAAACGGCCGTTATCTCTGGCAGCCTGTCAATGATTTGTTGAGCATCCTCATCCGTAAGCGGTTCGCCATCGGCAACGGAAACCGATTCAACTGCCTGCTGTGCTACTTCTTGCCCTTCGCTCAATGCCAATCGCAGCGAAGCAGTGCCGCGCACGGCAAGTGGATTGGATACGGCTGCAACATTTTCAATCGTAGAACTGTTGGTTTGATTATCAATAATTGGAATATTCACGGTTGTACGATCATCTCCTCTGGGAATGCGTGTTTCCCGGCTGATAAAAATGGCGAAGATAGCACCAATGATAAGAATGATAACAAGAATGAGAGACCAAAGAGGAAAACGACCAATTTTTTGTGACATAAGCTTTTCTCGTGTTAAATATTTTTTTGATTAGATTGATGGTATCTAAACGTCTTCATCAAGAAATTTGTTCCCACGTTTATTGGTAGAATATGGAGAGGATACCTGATAGTGTGCTGAAAAAACAAGGAGAGAATAGGACCATTGGCGGTTTGGCGTTAATCATTTAATCATTTGACGGAAACGGCCGTATCCGCTATCCTAATTTGCGTAGCTTAACAATTTCAATCTTATCCAGAGAAGCTGAGGGACCGGCCCGTTGAAGCTTCGGCAACCATTCGTATTGGTCTGACGACCAATTTATCGAAAAGGTGCCAATTCCGGCAGAGCAAACTGCTCTGACAGATGAGATGACAGGGAAACAGCCTATTCAAGCCCTTTCATCTTGTGAAAGGGCTTTTTTTATGCAAAAACTACAAACTCATCAAAATCCGTATTCATTCCTATCCGTCTATCACTTTCAACGAACCACACAAACTCAAAACAAAGGATTTTAACCATGCCTTTAGTTGCACACACACAACTACCCACCTACAACAACCTGCGCCGCAACGGCCACGAAGTCATTCCGCTCGACCGTGCGCTCAAACAAGATATTCGCGAGATACACATTGGCCTTCTCAACATGATGCCCGACGCCGCCTTACGCATCACTGAACAGCAATATATGCGCCTCATTGGCAATTGCAATCAGATTGTGCAATTTTACGTGCATCCCTTCACCATTCCTGGGCTGGATCGCAGTCCTGAAATTCAAGATTATATCGACACTTACTATGATACATTTGAAAATCTGAAAGCCGAAGGTCTTGACGCGCTCATCATCACCGGAGCCAACGTAATCAATCCGGCATTGGAACTGGAAGCGTTTTGGGAACCCCTGCAAGAGGTACTCAACTGGGCATCTGAACACCTTGCTTCAGTGCTTTGCTCATGCCTTGCTACCCATGCCATTGTCAAGCTGAAACACGACATTGACCGCAAACGCCTGCCGCGCAAGCAGTGGGGTGTTTTTGAGCATCGGGTACGTGACCGATCCCACCCGCTGCTACACGACATCAATACCCGCTTCATGATGATCCACTCTCGCTGGAACGAAATCTCGAAAGAGCAGCTAGAAGCGGCCGGGTTACATATCCTCATCGACAGCGATGAAGCTGGCGTTCAACTTGTTGTTAGCCCCGATCATTTTCGATTTGTTTATTTTCAAGGCCACCCCGAATACTTTCGGAACAGCCTGCTTAAAGAGTACAAAAGGGAGGTATTACGCTTTTTGAATGGTGAAATCGATTCGCCGCCACCGCAGCCTGAAAACTATTTCAGCACTGAAGCAGAGCAAATCGACAAAACCTACTTAACAGAAGCGATCCATGCAAAAATAAATGGTGATCCCATCCCACCATTCCCCGAAGATGCATTTGATGCACATTTGGATAACACCTGGGGCGATACGGGCAAAGCCCTTTTCAACAACTGGCTTGGTCTTGTCTATCGGCTCACCGACCAGGATCGACACATTCCATTCATGCGCGGCATCGACCCCAAAAACCCACTTAATTTAGTTAGAGGAGAGGAACACAGGGTTACACAGAGGTGACACAAAGTTGCACAGAGGTTAAGAAGTTTTGGTTTGACAGGAATTTTTATGTTGGGGTGGGTCTTGTACCCACCCAGCAGGGCGACCACAAGGGTGCGCCCCTACAATTGGCAATATTTTGCGAAATCCCAAAGGGTTAATTTTTCCTCTTGCTTCTTCTCTGTGTATCTCTGAGGTTCTCCGTGTAACTCTGTGTTCCTCCTAAAATAGGAGATGACATGAAAGACGAAACAATTGCAATCCACGCTGGTTATCAATCAGACCCAACCACCAAATCGGTGGCAGTGCCTATTTACCAAACTGTTGCTTACGAGTTTGATAATGCTCAACATGGTGCAGACCTCTTTAACCTCGCCGTACCGGGCAATATTTACACGCGTATCATGAATCCCACTGCCGATGTGCTGGAAAAGCGCGTTGCGGCGCTAGAAGGTGGTGTTGCTGGTTTGGCTGTCAGTGCAGGCAGTGCGGCAATCAACTACAGCATTCTCACGATTGCCGAAGCAGGTAGTAATGTGGTTTCTGTGCCGCTGCTATATGGTGGCACGTACACCCTTTTCTCGCACATGCTGCCTAAACAGGGTCTCGAAGTGCGTTTTGCGGAAGATGACAATCCTGCCAACCTGGAGAAGTTGATTGATGAGAAAACGGCCGTTATCTTTGCCGAAACCATTGGCAACCCAGCAGGCAACATCGCCGACATCGAAGCGATTGCTACGATGGCCCACAAACATGGCGTACCTTTGATTGTGGACAACACTGTGGCCACGCCATCCATTATCAAACCCATTCAATATGGCGCAGACATCGTAGTGCATTCGCTTACCAAATATATGGGCGGTCACGGTAATTCGCTGGGTGGCATCATTGTGGATGGTGGACATTTCCCCTGGGCAGACCATGCGGAGCGCTTCCCGATGCTCACGACGCCAGAAGCAGCTTATCACGGGGTCGTTTATACCGAGGCATTTGGGCCAGCAGCGTATATCGGCCGTGCTCGGACTGTACCGCTGCGCAATACCGGTTCAGCAATCAGCCCATTCAATGCGTTCCTCATTTTGCAGGGTATCGAAACACTGCCGCTGCGTATGGAGCGGCATACGGAAAATGCGCTGGCTGTTGCTCGTTATTTGGAAGCACATGACCAGGTTTCTTGGGTATCGTTTGCCGGTTTGGAAAGCTCACCCTATTACAAATTGGCCCAAAAATACACGAACGGCAAACCATCTGCGCTGCTTAGTTTTGGCGTTAAGGGTGGTTTTGATGCAGGTGTAAAAGTGTACGATGCGCTTAACATCTTCAAGCGACTGGTGAATATTGGTGATGCTAAATCACTGGCAGCTCACCCGGCTTCCACGACCCACCGCCAGCTTACTGAAGCTGAACTGGAATTGGCAGGCGTTGCACCTGATATGATCCGCCTCTGTGTAGGTATCGAAAATATTGATGATTTGTTAGAAGACTTAGCTCAAGCTTTAGCAGCATCTGCCTGATAGATTGTTGCCAAAATCGAATATAGAATAAAAATGTCCAACTTTGTTGAGACATTTTTATTCTATATTCAGGATTTGATTGAAGGGTTCGCGATATTAGCAGCGGCCAGTGCCAAAGTACCAAAATAGTACTACTTATTATCATTTAAATTAGGTCGTAATTAGTTCTTAAAAGTGATCTGGGCCTATAGAAATGTAATTTAATCTCTATTATTATGTTAGCAACGACTATTTGTGATTTTCGGATATTAGGGGTGCAATGCACCTGACAACAACGCGCTTCACAACACCCCCTTGAAAATGATTGTCCTATCTGGATAGTTATCTGTTTTATTGATTCTCATAAAATTTTATGCAACAATGTTAGCTATACCTCAATAATGTTTGTGTCCTGAGCAGATTATCTAACTTATTTGATTTTGTACGAGGTTCATTATGTTATTCAATTTGAATGACAGACTGTAACAGTTTGTATAGTTGTGTATCCGTCGGAGGGATTTATCGTGAATAAGCAAAGCACAAGAACACAAAATAATAGAAGTAAAATTAAACAGTTATTATTTAAACCTTTTTATATTGGATTGGTTGTTTTGGTGTTGTTGGGGGTAACGGCCGTTACCTTCACCCTAGATCAAACACAAAAACTGCATCTCGAATCTGGGTCTGCCCTTGAAGTAACTTGTAATGCACAAGGACTCAATATTGAGATCACATCTCGTAATGCACTCAGACTTGTTTGTCCCTCAGATGGAACTGTACCGACGCCAACAGCCCGCCCACCATTAGCCGAAGATATCATCTACGTATCGACAACTGGTAACGACGATTGGCCTGGTACTTTGGATCAGCCATTGAGAACGATACAAATGGGTGTCGATTTGGCTTCTGCTGGTAAAACAGTCTATGTGCGTGAAGGCACCTACTATGAACAAGTCATTATTTCAACTTCTGGTACCAGTACTTCCCCAATTACTGTTTCTGCATATCCTGGCGAAACCCCAATAATTGATGGTCAATACGATTTACCTTCACATAACGGCGATTGGGGAGGTTGTAACAATACAGTCTCGCCACCTACATGCTTCAACTACGAGCATTTAGTTAGTATTGAAGGGGATTACATTGTGCTTGATGGTTTCGAAATCCGGCACTCCCTGGGTCGCGGAGTAGCTGTGTATAAATATAATGGCTCACCGACCGGAGCCATTATCAAAAACAACAACGTTCACAGTAATCGAGATGTGGGCATTTTGATGCATGAAGCAAAGAACGTCACCATTGAAAACAATGATATTTCATACAACTCCAATTTTGCAACGCACCATAGGGGTGCCGGTGAAATGAATTGGTCAGCAGGCGCTGTCTCAGTTCGCTCCGATAACATTGTCTATCGTGGGAATACCATTCACAATAACTGGGGCGAAGGGGTAATTACTGGTAACTACGCTGGCTCTACCAATATCACTATTGAAGATAATGTTTTTTATGACAACTACGCTCTGCAAATCTATGTGCATCGGTCACACAATGTAAATGTTGAGCGAAATCTGGTTTATTGCACCGATGATTCAAGATTTTTCCGGGGAAGTGATCGAACTTTTGGCCTTGTTGTTGCTAACGAACCACCACCAGAAGGGTTTTCGGATGGATTGCGGACCCGGGATATTGATATTTTGAATAATATTGTCACGGGCTGTCGGCAAAACTTCGCAGTATGGGGGTCTGACTCTGCTGCTGAAGATTATCGCATCATCAATATGCTTGTTGCTCACAATACGTTTGTGAATGCCGTATCCACATCCGGTCCGGATCAAGCAGAAAACGTGTTATGGACGAACTATAATTACGAAAATGTCCGATTTGAGAACAACATTATTTATCAACAAGATGGAATTCCCATCAATCTTTTGCGAGATTACCCAGGTCTTACATTGGAAAATAATCTTTGGTCTAGCCCACCAGTCTTTACAGCCGCAGGGTCCGGGGATATTGTGGATGACCCGCAGCTTGTGTACCCTAATGCCCCGATTGTTCCTGGTCAGGTTGATGCAGCATGGTACAAGTTGCAATCATCATCTCCGGCAATTGGTGCCGCCGAAAAGACAAATGGGATTACAAATGATTTCTTTGGGAATTCGAGAGGTAACAATTCTGATATTGGCGCTCACGAAAGGCAATAAAGACCCATTAAATATGTATGATCGGTAAAGTTAATTAATGGGAACCAGTTGTATAACGCATCTGGTTCCATTAATTTTGCTTAATGCCCTCTAAAAATAAATGTGCCGCACATAGATTGTTACTTATTTTATTGATGCTAAATAAATTTTAAGCAACAATATATCTTATGCTTCAAAAAATGTTTGGGTTTTGAGAGCGTTTACTTGACTTTTTTTGCTTTACATGTGGTTTTATAAAGGTCTTCAATTTGAATGATTGACTGGATCAATTGGTTAGATTTGAATACCTATTGGAGGGAATTATCGTGAACCAGCAAAAATTAGATACCCATCGTGTGAGAACCAAAAAAGGTAGGCTTTTATTCAGAACATTAGTTGTTGTTTTTATCGTGACGGCGTTGTTTGGGGGAACGGCCGTTACCTACTCCCTAGAACAAACACAATCTTTGCCCCCAACCTCTACACTTACAGTCCAGCGACCACGAATCAAAAAATACATCTTTGTTTCGCCAAATGGTAACGACAATTGGGCTGGCACATGGCGGCGTCCACTAAGAACCATTCAAAAAGGTGTAGATTCAGCGAAAGCTGGACAAATGGTCCTAGTCCGTGGCGGGACGTATGCTGAACAAGTTATCATTTCAAAATCCGGCACCAGATTTCGCCCCTTGATCATTACCGCATTCCCTGGCGAAACACCAGTGATCGATGGTCAGTATCAAATACCCTCAACTGATAACGATTCCGCAAATTGTAACGACACTGTTTCCCCCCCCCAATGCTTCAACTATGAGCATTTAGTCAGAATTGAAGGGGATCATGTTGTTTTTAATGGGTTTGAGATTCGCCATTCCCTAGGACGTGGGCTGGTCGTATATCGGTATGATGACATCCCAACCGGAATTGTGATCACAAACAATAACATTCATGATAATCGCGAAGCAGGCATTTTGCTGCATGAAGCAAACGGTATCATCGTTAGCAACAACGACATCTCATATAATTCCAATTATGCAACGCATGATAGAGATTCCAGTGAACTGAATTGGTCGGCTGGTGTCATATCGGTACGATCTGAGAACATCGTATATCGTAGGAATATTATTCATAATAATTGGGGAGAAGGGTTAATTACCGCCAATTACTCCGGTTCCACTAATATTGTCATTGATGACAATGTTTTCTACGACAATTACGCTCTGCAATTGTATGTGCATCGCTCACATAACGTGGGAGTGCAGCGAAACCTGGTTTATTGTACCGATGATGCAAGAGTTTTCCGTGGGAGTGATTATACATATGGCATTATTCTTGCAAA
>QQUD01000337.1 GCA_008501785.1 Chloroflexota bacterium | reverse complement strand
TAATGTCCACAGCTTTCCCTTGCCCGGTAATGGACATGTTTAGAATAGTAAGGGTACCAACACTACTGCCGTTGATGCCTGCACCACTGCTGGTGCTGGTATTACCAACGTTGAGACCGCGCAGCAGGTTACCGCTTGCCAGTGTAATGCCGCTGCCACCGGCGTTGGTAATGACTGGACGTGTGCCACCAGTCGTCGGTAAAGCATTGCTATGGGCTGGCAATGTTATACCTATGATACTCTCGATGCTAGACGTTGCACCTTGGCCAATAAGGAACTGGTTGTTGAGTAGGGTAATACCACTGGTGTAATTACCAGAGCCAGTATAGAGGAAGATGCCGTCTCCGCTTTTTGCATTTGGTGCGGTGCCGGTTTGAATGGCGTTGAAGCTAGCAATGTTGTTGAAGGGTGAGCTAAGACGGCCGTCTCCGCCACCTCCAGCGCTATTGTCAATAAACCAGATCACATCGGAAACAGAGATGGATACGGTTGCCGGGTCTTGATTTCCATCCGAGTCCTGAACTGTATAGGAAAAGGTATCTGTTCCTTCAAAACCGGCTGGTGGATTGTAAGTAAAGCTACCATCACTAGCAACTGCCACATTACCACCGTTTGCGCTTGTGGAAGGCGAGCTAACAATGGTCAGCGTTGGCGTTGTACCATCAGGGTCGTTGTCGTTTACCAAGACACCGCTTCCTGCCGGTACTGAAATGCCTACATTGCCGGTGGCTGCGTAGGAGTCATGGCGCGCAATCGGTGTCGTTTTTACGCTACCGGCGACTAAAGTTGTATTCGCATCAATGGTATCAGTGAAATCAACATTCGTGGCATCCATCGTACCACTGTTGAGGAGGTTGACTGTATAGCGAATGGTATCGCCAGGATCAGCGACGTTATCGGTATCATTATCAACAAGCAACACATCGGTTTTGGTTGCTGTGAGAATGGGAACGGAGAAGGCAAGGGGAACGGCCGTTAAGCCAAATACCATACTAATAAACAATAAAATAGAGGAAATCCGTCGAAACTTTTTGCGACGCAGAGGTTTTTGTGGTGTTGCATGCTGCATACCAGTTCTCCTTGTTATTGAACAAAAGTAGTGATTTCGGGACACACACGAACCGTTTGTTCAATGGCACGATAATAGGTCTTACAAAGTTTACAATGGTCTTTGAAGAATCTATTTGAGGTTTTGCCAATAAATCAATATTTAGTTTTTTCTACAACTTTTCTTTGGATACAGTTCGTTGCTAGACTAAAAACCGAAACTTGCAATTCACCTTACAAACAGTACTGCGGTACTGAAACGGCCGTCTGTAAACAAGTTGGCAATGTTGTTTTATGTAAACATAGCCTCGTAACGTGTACCATCCTTAGCAGGTCCCAGTGGTACCAAAAACAAGGTTAACGAACCCAATGTCTCATGTTCCACACTACAAATTTGCTGAGGGAAAAAGGTGTCTCCCTTAATGTGGAAGATCGCAGAAAATGCACGCCTTATAATACTATTTTCTTCATTTGGTTCCTGACCCACTTCTGTTACCTCAATTAAATCAGCAGAAAACTGTTCTTCTGATTGCAATTTAACCTGGAATGTTTCATTCAATAATGATTTGAAGTCAGTACTGGTTAACTTTTCAAGCATTTTCTAATTCCTTACTTTTTAAATTTTTATTGTTTATTGGTGACCATTCCATCAAGAAATAAACACCTTGATCTTCAATATGTTTAAAGCCTAGTTGTGTATACAGGCTAAGTGCGGGGTTGTTGTGTTCTACATGGATACGTACGGGCAAATTTGCTGCGGATCCTTCTGTGAGCAAATCTTTTAGCAGCATGGAGCCAATTCCTTTACGCCGATGGCTCGTAAGTAATGCGATATCAATCAAACGAATTTCATCTTGACGCCGATCAATGTAAAGACGCCCAATTGGTTCACCATCTAGTTCAACAACAAGAAACTCAGCTTGCTTAAACTGTTCCTGATAATAGGTATGCTGAGCGTTAAACTGCATCGTTAAAAACGATTCTTTTTCTGCATCGCTCCAAGGAACTACAGATAGTTCATCTTCTCGCGTACTGGCATACAAGCGGCAAAGAAATAGTTTATCATCGGGTGTAATCGAGCGCAGGGTAATCATTAATTGTTTCATATTAATTGTCTTGTAAAATTTATCCAGATAGTAGTTCATGATGCAAGCCTGGCTTGCGATCAAACACGTAAGAAAAATGGATTCGACTTCCACTTGCTACCTTGGTTAGATCATATAAGCGCAGTGGAAAACTTAATTCACAATCATATGGAGCAAACCCGTAAGGGCCAAATATGGAAACCGTTGTTAATAGTAAAAATTGATCGAACTGCACATCTCTTGGTGGCACCTCAACAGTTGCCAGCGGAATAGTTTCCCACTCATAGCCAATCATATCGGGATGTGCTGACGCTGAATTAAGCGTGATAATTGGCCCCAATGGTATCCGTTCCGTCTGCATTTCTATTTCTCGACCAACCGGATAATCGAATTCATCTCGGTGGGTACGACATCCAACATCTTCTTCTTCTGATCTGCTTAAAGAAGCTTCAACCACAATCTCTTCCGGAATAAAAAGCCCGTTCTCGTGTAGCTGCGGTAGAAAGTTGCGCATGATTGACAATTGCGGCTCCTGCGCTAATGCAGCTTGCATGGTTTCGCTAACGACCATGTGCAATGGTATCTCAGGTGGGTGTTGGTATGTGACGGCATCTGTTTGTACACATTTGTAAATGTACGCTTCCAGGCCGAGTGTTTCAATAAGTGTGCGGACACCATCAATGGAGGGTTTGTGTATATCGATGAGTGTCAATTGTATCTGTTCAGGTGTAAACTGCGTGGTTAATGGCAGCAACAATGTTGCATAAGGGCCACATCCAGCATAGACAATATGAATTCGCTCTCCGGGAAAACGGCGAAACCCTTCGTGGATACCGGCATAAATGCCACGCAAGAATCGTACGGTACGAAGGGGGTCTAATAGACACCGTGCTGCTAAATAGGGTGAGATTGCCTTCCCGCCGTCTAGAAATGTTTGTTTAAAGTGACGTTCCACTAAGACATCACCGCGCACGCCGGTAATCTTTGAACAGATGATGTGGATGTTTTCCAGAGCTGAGCAAATCATTGCAGGATCATCACTGTTAAGCAATCTGTTTGTACTGGTTTGTAACAGTTCTAAGGACATAAGATATTAATCAAAACGGGATTTATTTAAATGAGCTGATTCGAGACAAAATGCCACTTTGTTTCGAATCAGCTCAGTGACGAGTGGTTCTACTCCTCGCCTTCGCCGGTAAATTCTAGACCAGTCATGATAATTTGATGGTCTTCATCATAATAAACTGGCTGTTCGTTCCGCAAAATATCCAGGACTAACATGCCTTCTTGTGGTGAATCAAGTAAAAGGGTGGCAGTGCCTTGCCCTTCAATATTATCATCAAGTTGGAAGAGGATGTGCCCTTCGTTTGCGGCAACATTATAAAAAATTGCGTATTTTTCAATTCTTCGTCGCATGTTTATGCTCCTAGCTTCGAGAGGGATAGAGTCCCACTAAGGCAATGATAAAGTTGAGGGCTATGAAAGGCTGTAAATTGTTGTGTGCTTGGCTACCCCCTTCATTTTGATCCATTGCTGATGCCATCGTGACAAGATTTGATGCAGTTGTCTGATAAGCTGTTTCACCAATGGAATTATTAAATGCATTTCCGTTTGGCGATCCCACACCAGCACGTGCGTTAGCCGCTGTCAACGTATGGGTATGGTTAGGCATTTGGGCTTCAGATAGGGTAACGAATTCTACGCCGCCTCTTTGACCCAACCTGCGCGATGTCAATCCAGGGCCACGCCCGGGGTGCATTGGCGCACTACCTTGTAGGTTTGGCAGTGCGGTGGTGGAACGGCCGTCTCCACCATATGTCGTCCCAATCAGTGAAAACAAGGCTGTGTTTTGTGAAATTGGCAACAGTTGCCCATCACAAAATGCCCAGCCGCGCGGGGCAAAATTTCCAGCAAATATTCGAATTTCGGCAACAAATGGTTCTGACATTATTTTCTCCTTACTGACGCGATGGATAGATGCCAAATAAGGCAATAATAAAATTGATACACAAAAACGGCATCAAGTATGTATGGGATCGACTGCCACCAATATTAGTAACGGCTGATGAAGCAAAATTTACCGCTTGTGTAGAGTTGGCATATAGATCGCCGACCGTCCCTTGTGCTGGCACTCTGCCAGCCGGGTCTCCGGAATCTGCCGTGTTAGAGCTCCCTTTTATTGGCGCATGTGAATGACTTGGAAGTTGATTAACCGTAAGCGTTTCTTTTTCTGTGCCAAACTTAGCACCTAATCTCCGGGGGCTTAGCCCTGGCCCATCTCCGGCATGAATGGGAAACCGGCCGCGCATATCGGGCAGGCCAAAGGTTGTCCGTCCATCGCCACCATAGATGGTACCCAATAAGGAAAACAGCGCATCATTTTGAGAGACGGCGAGCAGTTGTCCATCACAAAATGCCCAGCCACGCGGGGCAAAGTTTCCGGCAAACATTCGAATTTCACCAACAAATGGTTCTGACATTTTTTTCTCCTTAATTACGCGATGGGAAAAGCCCCTGCAATGCGATACAGAAATTGACGGCAAGGCAAGGTTGCATGTTATTATGTGCTTGCCCTCCTCCGACATTGGTTATCGTGCCGCTTCTCATATTTACTAGATTCGTTGGTTCACTGTAAAGCGGGATTGATTGTGCGAGCACATGACCACTTGGACTATTTGAATTTGCAGTGTTGGCTGACGCTTGAATCGCGTGTTTATGCTGCGGCATCTCGGCTGCGCTCAATGTGTGCGTCTCTTCTCCACTTTTTTGACCTTGGCGGTGGCCGTTGCCAACATGAATAGGGACACGACCACGTATATCGGGCAGCGCAAAAGAGGTACGACCGTCACCACCATAAGTCGTACCTAAAAGGGAATATAACGACTGATTTTGATTGATTGGCAAGATTTGCCCATCACAAAACGCCCAGCCGCGCGGGGCAAAGTTAAACCCCACAATGCGAATTTCAGCTAAAAAAGGTTCAGACATTCGTGTTTCTCCTTGGGAATATAGGCTTTTGGCAGGGGCAATTGGCCCCGAGCCAAGGATAAGCTAACAATAAAAACGCAGCGTCCTTGCAGTTACGTGGTTAAATTTATTTAATTTTAGTCGTCAATGTTTTCATTACAGGGTTAAAAAAATTGTTGAGTTAAGCAAATTAGTAATTGGCAGGTTGAACCAAATAGTTAGAGTGTTTACTTGTTGGGTTCAAAAATTTCGGGGCGAATTAGTCAGCATCCGGTTAATTTGGATGCGACACAACACCTGTTCGCTTGCAATCGTTCGCTTTGAGTAAGACAAGTTCACTTAATATAATGCGAGATTATGGCGCATCTGTCAACTGTGAAAATGTAAAATATTTTACAGAAGGTTCGATGAAAAATTGATGGTGAGCACTTTTTTGCTACCTGTGGCTTATATAGAAACTGAAAAGAGAGGGCATCCTTACATTTAACCCTCTCTTTTCCAAATCAAGCCGATTATCTTTATTTGGCTATTGAAAACCCATCTAGTTTTTCACCGCCAAACCCGTTGGCAGACCCATCCCAGAAGAGGCTAAACGTACAACTCGTGCTGCTTCCAAGCGAGCTAGGCACGCAGATAAAGATGTCTGATCTATCTCCATTAATAGCGGGGATAGAGAAATCACCTGTCGTAGTTAAGTAGATTTCACCAGTTGTTACATCAATCCATGTTCCATTCACATCTTCACTGCGGGTAGTCAAGCCAACATCTGACCCATCAAAGTAAAGGTCAAAACTGCCGCTGGTTGATGGACCGAAGCTGATTGAATTAAATATCAACAGGTCTTCATCCTTACCGGAAACACCGCTAACTGAGAAGGAACCGACGGTGCTAATGACGAAACGACCGTCTGGTGCCATGCCAATCGCGTCAATGTCTTCTCCATTACTGGTGAGACCGACATCTGAACCGTCGAATGCGAAGTTGAAGCTCCCTGCCGTGCTTGGTCCCGTTGTGGTAGGGATGAATTGGACGATGTCAGAATCATCGATTTCACCTACACCAGATAAAGTGAAGAGGCGGTTGAAAGTCATCAAAATGCTGCCATCATCCATGAAGTAAAAGCCTGTGAGGTCTTGACTTCCCAAACCAACATCTGAACCATCGAAAACCATCGACCAGGTGTTGTTGGCAGTATCATAAGCCACAATATCTTCGTCATTAAAGGAGACGCCTCCCACCGTGCCACTAGAGCTGGAGCTGACATAGATGATGGCGTCACCGGGTATAGGTGTCGGCGTACTGGTTGGCGTCGGTGAAATTGGCGTACTGGTTGGTGTTGGTGGAATCGGCGTGCTGGTTGGTGTTGGCCCCGGTCCTGGCACAATGATGGTGGCGTTGTCGCCAATACTAATGCCGTCTGTTCGTTCGCCAGCAAACCCTTTTGCAGATCCATCCCAGAATGCGCTGAATGTACAACTCGTGCTGCTTCCCAATGAACCAGGGGCGCAGATGAAGATGTCCGACTTATCGCCGTTGACACCGGAGACAGAGAAGTTTTCCTTTGTCGTCAAGTAGATTTCATCCGTTGTGGGATCGATCCAGGTTCCTTCGACATCTTCACTGTAGTTGGTCAAGTCAACGTCTGACCCATCAAAGTACAGGTCAAAGCTGCCGCTGGTTGATGAGCCGAAGCTGGTGGCATTGAAAACTAGCAGGTCTTCGTCCCGACCGGATACGCCGCTGACACTGAAGGAGCCAAATGTGCTGATGACTAAACGGCCGTCTTGCGTTGCTCCAATCGCATCAATGTTTTCGCTGTAACCGCTCAGACCGACATCCCCACCATCAAAGAACATCTCAAAGCTGCCTGCTGTGTTTGTGCCGACTGAGGTGGGGGAGAATTGGACAATGTCCGATTCATCCACGTAACCCACACCAGACAAATTAAAGGAACTCCCGAATGCCATCAGGATGCTGCCATCATTCAATAGCAAAAAGCCTTTGAGATCACTGCTGCCCACACCAACATCCGAACCATCAAAAATCATCGACCAGGTGTCGCTGGTTTGATTGTAGGCCAGGATATCTTCATCTCTGAAGACGACACTACCAACCGTACCGCTGGTGCTGGAACTGACATAGATTAGTGATGTTGGGATAGGCGTTGCTGTTGGTGGTGGTGGCGTATTCGTCGGTGTAGCCGTCGGCGGTGGTGGTGGCGGTGTGTTGGTTGCCGTTGGTGTCGGTGGAATTGGAGTCGGTGTGAAGGTCGGCGTTGGTGGGATCGGCGTTGGCGTGTTGGTCGGTATCGGGGTTGGTGTGTTGGTTGGAATCGGCGTTGGTGTGTTGGTCGGTAGTGGTGTTGGTGTGTTGGTCGGAATCGGCGTTGGTGTGTTGGTCGGTATTGGCGTAGATGTGTTAGTCGGAATCGGCGTTGGTGTGTTGGTCGGTAGTGGTGTTGGCGTGTTGGTCGGTAGTGGCGTTGGTGTGTTGGTCGGAATCGGCGTTGGTGTGTTGGTCGGTAGTGGTGTTGGTGTGTTGGTCGGTAGTGGCGTTGGTGTGTTGGTCGGTAGTGGTGTTGGTGTGTTGGTCGGTAGTGGTGTTG
>QQUD01000579.1 GCA_008501785.1 Chloroflexota bacterium | reverse complement strand
TATGCGGCCGTTGCCATTCAACACACCCGGTTATACCAAGAGCTTGAAGCACAAAACGAACTCTTAGAAGACGCAGTTACGTCGATAACGGCCGAATTGCAACATGCAATGGGGCAGGTAAATGGAATTTTAACCAATAGCCCTGACTCAATTCTCATGTTAAACAATTCCGGTGAGATCATCACCCACAATCCAGCCTCGTGTGATATGTTTGGTTGGTCCAAAGATCAAATTCCCAACCGACTACAAGAGTGCCTGGCAACTCGTGATGAAGTCAATAAATTTACGACTGCGCTAGGAAAAGTTTTGCAAACGGGCAAACCAACCCGATTCAATTCAATAGGAAAACGCACCGACAATTCATTGTTTGATACTGGCGTAGCGCTGGCTCCTATTCGCCGTAATGGTGTTGTGGAAAATGTGATTTGCAGCTTACATGATATTAGCGCCTTAAAAGAAGTAGAGCGCATGAAAGATACGTTTGTTTCAAACGTATCGCACGAATTACGCACACCCATTACAAGCTTACGCCTTCATGCAGACTTAATTCAACGGGCCCCTAAAAAAACATCTGTCTATCTTGCGCGCATGAACCGCGAAATCATACGCCTCAACACATTGATTGAAGATTTGTTAAATCTCTCACGCCTTGACCAAAATCGGGTGCCAATCGAATTATTGCCACTTCATATTGATTATCTAGTCATTCAATATGTGACAGACCGCCAACTGCTGGCAGAGGAAAAAGGGCTGATCATCGATTATGCTCTCTCTGACTCACTCCCTCTGGTAAGGGGAGATTCTGGTTTAATTGGACAAGTACTCAGTATTTTGCTCACAAATGCGATTAATTACACGCCAGAAAACGGCCGTATTACTATCAAAACGCATACCCAAGAAAAAGATAACAACACATGGATTGGTTTATCAGTTATTGACACAGGATTGGGCATCCCTTTAGAAGAGCAAAACAAAATATTTGAACGATTCTATCGTGGAACAACAGGCTTAGGGTCTGATGCACCTGGAACCGGCTTAGGGTTATCAATCGCACAAGAAATCGTTTCCAGCCATCATGGTTACTTGGAAGTAAACAGTGAGGGTATTCCTGGAAAAGGTAGTACCTTTACAATTTGGATACCATCTTTCACAACCCTCGAACGGCCATCTGTTTCTAGACCTATTCGAACCCCCTTATCCAATGGGACACCGCTCTATATGAAATCACCCTACCCAAACAGATAGTCCTAATACTCTCTAATTTTTCCTTCTCCCACATTGCCCAAATAAAATTAAGCGGTATAACAACATGAATGAAAATAGGACACGGATAATAAGGATTTAACGGATTTCTTTTCTTTTATCCGTAGAATCCGTCCGATTCGTGTCCCAAATTTCTGAGGAGACATCATGAACGTGGCACACCACCACCCATGAAAACCATAGTGCGATTTGGTAAATCGCCTATCGAATTAGCAATTCGATTTACATTGGAGTTATGATGAAAATTGGTGTTGTTTTTCCACAAACTGAATTCCCGGCCGATCCGATTGCCATCCGAGACTACGCCCAAACGGTTGCAGGGCTTGGCTTTTCACATGTGCTAGCCTACGATCATATTCTGGGGGCCAATCCAGACCGCCCCGGTGGTTGGAATGGCCCTTACACATTTAAAGATCCTTTTCACGAACCATTGATGTTGTTTAGCTATATGGCAGCCATCACAACCAAATTAGCGTTTGCAACGGGCATTATCATTTTGCCGCAGAGAGAAACGGCCGTTTTCGCTAAACAAGCCGCCATTCTCGATGTGTTGTGCCAGGGTCGTCTTCGTTTGGGAATTGGCATTGGCTGGAACAAAGTCGAATTTGAAGCACTCAACCAAGATTTCCGCACGCGTGGTAAACGCATTGAAGAACAAGTAGAACTGCTGCAAAACTTGTGGACAGACCCCTTAGTTACTTTTAAAGGTAATTGGCATTCAATCCCTGATGCAGGCTTAAATCCGATGCCTGTGCAGCGTCCCATTCCGATTTGGTTTGGGGGTCATGTCGATGCTGTCATGTCGCGTATCGCACGATTTGGTGCGGGATGGATGCCCAACTTCCGCACGGCTGCCCAAGCCAAAGCAACCCTGGAAAAATTGGATGTGTATTTGGGGAAAAACGGCCGTTCCCGGTCAGACATCGGCATTGAACCACGTTTACACTACGCCAAAGGCTCACCCGAATTGTGGCAGCAAATCATCCAAGATTGGACAGTCGCAGGCGCAACTCACTTCTCCATCAACACCATGGGCGCAGGTCTCACAACGCCAAAGCAGCACCTCGATGCCCTTAAAAACTTTGCGCACCAAATGGAGCATCTATGGAACTCTTAGGCGGACCCTACTTTGCAGTCGCCGGAGCCGGTGAATCACACGGTCCCGGCGTGACTACCATTATTTTCGGCTGCCCACCTGGATTGCAGTTCAACCGGCAGCAAATACAAACCTATTTAGACCGACGGCGACCCGGTGGCAATCGGCACGGCACACCACGCAACGAAAAAGACAAAGTTGTCCTGCTCTCTGGCTTATACCAGGAAGATCATGATGCACTCACTGCTGGCCCTGAAATTCAAGTCACAGTTGAGGACAACTCATTCACCAGCACCGGTTACGAAACCGGCTTCACCACAGGCGAACCCATTTCGGCAATCGTCCTCTCATCCTCCACCAAATCACGCCATTATGAGCAATTTAAAGGCGAACAAGGCGCAGTCCGCCCAGGTCACACCGATTTAGTAAAGTATCAAAAATCCAAAGGATTTGTCGATATACGCGGTGGCGGTCGTTCCAGCTATCGCAGCACCATTTCAGATGTGATTGGTGGCTCGGTGGCCCGCATTTTTCTACAAAAAACTTTTGGCACGGTCTTTTTGTCTTCAATTAGCCAGGTTGGTTCGCTCAAAGCTGCCAACACGTTAAGCCAACATTTCACATTGCTGCTAAAACAATCACAATCTCAAACCATTTCACCTGAAGACATTACCACAGTTGAACAAGCCATGAGCAAGGCCGAAATTCACGCCATTGACCCAGGCTTTGCCCAAGAAGCAGGTGAACTCATCAAAAAAACACGCATTGATGGCGATTCGATTGGCGCTGCGGTTGAGGTCGTGGCGCTTAACGTCCCGGCATTGGTGGGTGATCCACTGTACCAAAGCTTAAAAGTACGCCTGATGGGCGCTTTAGGGGGACTCAATGCCGCGCAATCTTGTGAAGTGGGAGATGGAACGGCCGTTATCTCCCGCCTCGGCAGCGAAAACAATGATCCCATTCGCAGCACTGGCTACCAGCAAAACAGTCATGGCGGTTTGCTCGGCGGCATCACTACCGGGATGCCCTTGGTATGTCGCGTCGGCTTCAAACCAACATCAACCATTGTCAAAACGCAGCAATCTGTGCGCAAAAACTTGGAAGAGATTGATTTTATGCTTGAAAAAGGGCGTCATGACCCTTGTGTTGGCGTGCGTGCTGGTGTGACACTGGAATCTCGCATGGCAATTGAGCTAATGAATGCCGTGTTGTCCCATCAAGCACAATCGGTTGATCAGCAGCAGTTCAAACTTTTTTAATCGAGTTGAGTATTCAGTTAAGGATTAGTTCGTAATCGTCATTCGTGATCGTGATCGTGATCGAAAAAGAAATCGATTACGATCACGAGAATATTATGAACAAGCAAACATCACAATTTTATCCAGCCCCATTGCCAGTGCCTGAGCGATTAGAAACGGCCGTTTTCACCCTCACCCCCCTCACCCCAGCCCACGCCGAGCTAGACCTCGCTGCCCTCATGGTCAGCAAACCGATGCTGCGCCTCTGGAGCGGCAGCTCCTGGCCTACCGACGATTTCACGCTTGAGGAAAACATTGCTGATTTAGAATGGCACTTTTCAGAACACCAAGAGCGCATCGCCTTCACCTACACAGTCCTCACACCCGATGAAACCGAATGCCTTGGTTGCATTTACATCAAAGCAGTGCAAAGCATCCTGCCAGCCGACTCAACACTATCAAACAACTTTACAAACTTGTCGGCCAGCACCCGCTTTTGGATAAAAGAGCCGCGATTAACCGATGGCTTAGACATGCAGCTGCTGCAAACCCTGCAAGAATGGTTTGACAATGCATGGCAGTTCGACAATCATACCTTTCACACCCGCGCCGCCCACAAACAGCAGGTGCAACTGTTAGAAAACTGCGACCTCTCGCGACAATTGACCCTTGATTTTCCAAATCGCGGTGGTGTGTTTTATTTTTACGGTTGAATGACACAAAATAAAGTAGCCACGATTCCCTAATCGTGCTCCAGTCAGCCGCATAAAGCGCGATTAAGAAATCACGGTTACAAAGTGCGGCTGAAAAACCCTCATTTTTGAGCATACAGATTGCCCCCGCATTTACCCTCTGGTATGATCAGGTATCAATAACCTTTCCAGATGCTTCATTTCCTTGCATTTTTCACCAACGAACATCTGAATCATTCATTTTTAGTACATAACAGCATGAAAGAAATACAATCGTTTTCGCAGCAGTTGGTTGACAATGTATCGAACGTAATTATCGGCAAAGAAGATGCCTTGAAGTTATTAGTGGTTTCACTGCTTTGCGAAGGGCATACACTGCTGGAAGATGTGCCAGGGGTTGGCAAAACGATGCTGGCCCGCGCCCTGGCGATTAGCTTGGGCATTCAGTTCAAACGCCTCCAATGTACGCCCGATTTGCTGCCTAATGATGTCACAGGAGTCTCCATTTTTGATCAGCGTGAGCAAAGATTTACGTTTATTCCTGGCCCCACGTTCACCAATGTCTTGCTGGCAGATGAAATCAATCGGGCCACACCGCGCACGCAGTCGGCCCTGCTGGAAGCGATGGGTGAAGGGCAGGTGACGGTAGACGGGGTAACGCATCGACTAGAACGGCCGTTCTTCGTCATCGCCACTCAAAACCCAATCGAATACGAAGGCACTTTCCCCTTGCCCGAAGCCCAGCTCGACCGGTTCTTCATGAAAGTCAGCCTCGGCTACCTCGACGAAGCCACCGAAAGCCAAATGCTGCTCAACCTGGGCGGCATCCACCCCATCGAAACCGTTTCACAAGTGGTGGATGGCAACCAGCTCCCCGATTTGGCACAAAAAATATGGACTGTGCATGTGGATGACACGATTCGTGAATATATTGTGCGGCTCGCATTCGCTACGCGAAGTCACCACGATTTGGTCTTAGGTGCCAGCCCGCGCGGCAGCCATGCACTCTATCGCGGCGTTCAGGCATTTGCGGCTGTTAACGGTCGTGACTACACCCTGCCCGACGATGTCAAAAGGCTGGCCCCCGTCATCCTCTCCCACCGCTGTCTGGTCCACCCCGAAAGCGCGTTGCGCGGCATCACCACGCAACGCATCATCACCGATATTCTCAAAGAAACACCGCTTGAAATCGGTGAATTGTAGATTTATGAGGTATGAGGTATGAGGTATGAATGATGATTTCATACTTCATACCTCATAATTTCTCCCTATGGGTCAATTTACAGGTTTAATCATCGTCCTGCTCTTTTTCGCCTTTTTGCTGCGGGTCGATTTTATTTTTTACATCGCCTATGTTTGCATTGGTATGTATGCATGGATTCGATGGCAAACGCCGCGCCAGTTGAAAAATGTACAAATTAGCCGTAAATACGCAGACCATGCATTTTGGGGCGAGAAAGTGCCAGTTATTGTTCAGGTGGATAATCAGAGCCGATTCTCGATTCCCTGGCTGCAACTTTCTGAAAGTCTGGCGCTTGAATTACGCGCCGGTGAAGGTGGCGTGAACCAGATCGCGTCTTTACGGGGCAATGAAACATCTGAATACACGTATACGATTCGCGGTCAGCGACGTGGGTATTATGAGATTGGCCCCATGCGACTGGCAACGGGTGATTCGTTTGGGTTTCTTGAATACGATGGAAAAGTCCCGTCTGAATACATCACCATTTATCCGCGCATTATTCCTTTAACCCAGCTTGGGCTGCCATCTCGACTGCCATTTGGCACGATTGCCAGCCGACAGCGTTTATTTGAAGACCCGGCGCGTCCGATGGGTATTCGTGATTTTCGCTCTGGGGATTCGCTGCGGCAGATTAACTGGAAAACGAGCGCACACACGCGCCAGCTCGTGGTGAAGACGTTTGAACCGGCAATTTCGTTGGAAACGGCCGTTTTGCTCGACCTACACACATCCACCTACTATCGCAAAAATCGCCTCACTGCCACAGAATGGGCCATCGAAATCGGCGCATCACTAGCCGCACATTTAACCGATAAGCGCCAATCTGTCGGGTTAATCAGCAATGGCATCGATCCACTGCACCTAAGTCACGGTGATGACACTGTACAATTTGATGAAGAAAGTGGACGATTACTTAACAGAAATGCAGCCAAATTGCGGGAGGAAAACCCATACGAGTTATTGTCTCCGACGATACCACCCGGAAACGGCCGTTCACATTTAATGAAAGTACTTGAACGGCTGGCTCGGATAGAACACGCTGAAACCATTCCGCTTACGCAGTGGGCCATTTCCGCCTGCTCCCACCTCAGTTGGGGTGTGACCATTTTGGTGATTACCGCACGTGGTAATGTAGAAACTTGTCAAACGCTGCATCGGCTGGTGCGCAGTGGCTTCAATCCTGTCCTCATCTGCGTGGAACCAGACCACAATTTCGGCGAAGTGCGCCAGCGTGCGCGGCGGCTGGGGTTTATGGCGTTTAACATCACGGCTGAATACGATTTGGCCCCTTGGCGACAACCAAGGCAGGTGCAGGTATGAGGGAACGGCCGTTAAGCCAAAACATCATCAAGCCAGATGATCCGATACTACAATATGTCACCAACCGCTGGTCGCGTCGGGTTGTGCAGCCCATGTTAATAACCCTACTGATCACATCATTGTATGCGGCCATTGTCACTCTCTTCTCGCTTATCTTTTCCGAGCCAGCCTGGCTGTACATGCCCATATTTTGCTTTTTTGTGGTGTTAGAAGGCATTCTAACCACTTTATGGCTAGAACATCCAAATCAACGTGTAACAGATAATTTGGCCTATCGTGGCGCTGAACTAATCGTCATCATTTTAGTAACACGTCTGTTTACTTGGAGCATTGGCAACAGCTTCCCTGACTGGACTCTGTACCAGGATTATTTAAGCAACCCCTTGTTACTCATGTCCGATAATTTATTCTTTTTCGGCCTATTGACCCTCATTTTAGCCTGGGTGCGTAGCATCAGCATCACAATCACCTTTTCGCAACTGTCCGTCAATTGGGTAGAAGCAAACTTCTATTTAAAGCCACAGCGCGAACGGAATGAAGATGAACGGCCGTTTCAACACAACCGCACACTGCTAGTAAAATTCTACTTCTCGCAATGGATTGGAGGAGGCATCTTCCTCGCATTTTGTGCAACAATTTCTACTTTTGATCTGACACCCCTTTTTACCGGCTTCAATGTCTTTGCAATGACACGGCTTGGATTGCAGCCGACCATTCTCATTGCCATGCTGGTTTACTTTCTGACCGGCTTTTTACTAATGAGTCAAGCAAAATTACAGGCAATTAATGACTCCTGGTTGCATAGAGGCATGAGCAAGAGCAAACGTATTGACAAAATTTGGCATCGTTCCAGTA
>QQUD01000418.1 GCA_008501785.1 Chloroflexota bacterium | reverse complement strand
GACGCGATGTCCAAACCCCATCAGTCGTTCCCCTTGATTTAATTTTTCGTGTAGATATTGATCTACTCTGTCTGATGAACCAATTTCAAAGACCATGTCTAGTGCTGGGCCAGGTGCGCCTCCGTGGAGTGGGCCTTTGAGTGCGCCAACTGCGCCGACGATGGCTGAAACCATGTCGGATTGGGTGGCGATGATGACGCGTGCGGCAAAGGTGGAGGCGTTGAGGCCGTGATCGATAACGGTGTTTAGATAGGTTTCCAGGCCCCGCGTTTGTGCGTCGGATGGCGGCGTACCGGTGAGCATGTAGAGGTAGTTGGCGGCGTGGGAGAGTGTTGGGTTGGGGGAAATGGCCGTTTTTCCCTCTAATAATCGCCAATACGTCGTCACGATGGTTGGAAAACGGGCCGTGATCGCTTTAGCGGTTTGCTGTGGTTTGCTTTTGTCGATGTTGAGGTTGAGTGTGCCAGCGGCCATACGCAATGCGTCCATGGGAGGCACTTGTTGTTGGGCGGTGGATTGTAGGAGGTCGAGGGTGGCGTGGGGTAACGGCCGTAACTGGGCTAATTCGTTTTGAAATGTGGTGAGTTCGGGGTGGGTGGGCAAACGGCCGTTCCATAATAAAAAGGCTGATTCTTCAAACGTGGCGTTTGCTGCCAACTCTGCCAGTGGATATCCACCAATAATTAATTTACCGCGTTGTCCATCTACGCAACTTAAACGTGTTTGTGCCGCGACGACACCTTCCAGACCTGGGATGAAGCCATTTTGGTTGTTATTCATTTTTGTTCTCCGTTAGATTTTGTTGTTGAATAGGTGGAGAATAATGAATAATGAACTGTGAATAATAAATTGTGAAGTTTGAATGAGACGCTCTTTACTTCACAATTTATTATTCATTATTCACAATTCATTATTCCCCTGCTTGTGTTAACTTGATTTTAGCTTATAATGGTTGATATATATTGTCAATATTGATTAGAAAATCAACTATAGTTAATTGCTTGACATTGGATTGAACGATGAATGATAAGCGATTTATGACGGCCAAGGAAGCAGCGGAGGCATTGGCGATTAGCATACCGACGTTGTATGCGTATGTGAGCCGGGGGTTGGTGCGGTCTGAGCCGGGGACGGGGAAGAGTCGGGCGCGGCGGTATCATGGTGAGGATGTGAACGCGCTGCTGGCGCGCAAGGAGCAGCGGCGGAATCCGGCGAAAGTGGCGGAAACGGCGCTGCATTTTGGGCAGCCGGTGCTGGAGTCGGCGATTACGTTGATTGAAAACGGCCGTCTTTACTACCGAGGTCACGATGTCATAAGTTTACCCACCCAACACAGCTTTGAAGCCGTTGCCAGCCTGATTTGGCAAAGCGAGTTTGGCAATGACGATTTATTTACCACACCATTACCCGATCCGTTGTGGCAGCAAATTCAGCGAATTGCACCCTTTCTGCGAGATTTAAGTCCGGTAGAAGCCTTCCAGGTGGTGCTGCCGCTAGTGGCGGCGTATGATTTGGCGGCGTATGATTTGCGGAAAACGGCCGTAATTCAAACCGGCGTTCGCCTCATCAAACTGCTTACCACCGTCATCACCGGCCAGCAAACCACAGCCAATATCGCCCAAACATTGCAACAAGCCTGGGTGCCGCATGACGAGCAAGCTGCAGCCTTGATCAACATGGCGCTCATTTATTGTGCAGACCATGAATTGAACGTATCGGCTTTCACGGCACGGACGGTGGCTTCAGCTGAAGCGACGCCGTATTCGGCCGTGATTGCAGGTCTGGCCGCATTGCGGGGACGGCTGCACGGTGGCGCAACAGAGCAGGTGGATGCATTTTTCAACGAAGTCAGACAGCCTAAAAATGCAAGGCAAGCTGTTGCAAACCGGTTGAAACGTGGGGAACGTATTCCTGGTTTTGGGCATCCGCTGTACCCGGATGGCGATCCGCGGGGGCGGGCGCTGTTGGATGCGGTAACGGCCGTTTATCCCAAAAGCGAAGCTGTGGAGATGGTGGTGGAGGTGGAAACGGCCGTTGCTGGCACCATCGGCTACCAGCCCAACATTGACACCGCTCTGACCACACTCGTCCGTGCTGCCCAACTACCCCCCGGCGCACCGCTGACCCTGTTTGCTCTTGGCCGCACCGTCGGCTGGATCGGCCAGACCCTCGAGCAATACCGCAATAATCAACTGATTCGTCCCCGCGCAAAATACGTTGGAGATCGACCAATATCCTCTAGTTGATCGATTTTGGATCGGATGTTGATGTATGCTTGGCAGAATATTTTCAAAAAAGAATGTAGATTGCTATAAAAGGTTTGACACAAACGTCATGAATGATCTATTGATACCTGCAGGAGCCTGTCTGAGTGTTGTTTTGATTTTTGCTGTGCTGGGAGTGGTTGCCGTCAAAATGAGCAAAAAATCCCAGGCAGCTTGGCGGGCTGTTTCCGAAAGGACTGGACTTTATTATGAGCATAAAGGTGTTTATCCAAAGCTAGAAGGCCGGCTGCACGGTGCCGATTTGATGGTTGATGTGATGACTCAACAAGTTGCTTCTAGTTCGGAATATGGGCCTCGGAATCGAGCCTGGACACGTGTACGAGCGCAGTTGGACGATCCGCCTCAAATACAAGTGCGGTCCCGTCAGCAAAAGCATAAAGTTGGTGATGATTGGCAATCTGTAAAAACGGGAAATCCTGCATTTGACGATGTGTACGAACTTTTCGTCCCGAATGGGGTTTCGCCGAAAGAGGTGTTCCCAAAATCGGTTGAATTGGCATTGCTGGCAGCTAATCCACCCGTTCACATTATGAATAATGTTGTTTTATGGACGAAATTACGTGTGGTGCGTGATCCTGATTTATTGGTCAGTGCCTGCGAATCTTGTTCTAGGGTAGCGGCTGCACTAAGTGAGTATGAGTAATCGTATCGTATCGACTTTCCCGGAAGCTGCGAACTGTTTTTGCTTGAGCAACTTGGTTCAAAGCTTCCGGGAAAATGAGCTAACTCTTTAGTGTAGCGACCGCACTAAGAGGGTATGATAAATCAACTATTGTTGAGTAAGCGGTGCAACCTCAAAAGTTGTTCACGCAATGGTTCACGTTTCTTGAAATATTCTAATGTCACAATCAAATTTGTAACGCCTTTTTTGATCAGAGGGAGATGGCATATTCTCCAGAATAACAGGTACATCAATGGCTCTTTCAAGCCGGGAAACTTGATTAGCTTAGTATCAATAGTAGTCCTGACAAAAATAGTGCGCTCGTCAAAGTTGTGACCAAAATCACAGCAGAGGCGAATTCGGGGTCGCCGCCAAATTCGGTGGAGAGGACGCCACTTAAAATGCCTGCGGGCATGCTGGCTTCCAGAATGAATGCTTGGCGGGAGATGCCTTGCAAGCCAAACAACGCCGCAATGCCAAACGCGGCGGCTGCACCAATGCCGTAGCGCATGAATGTAGCCATCGCAATCGGTTTCCACTGCCCTCCAAATCGTACCGAGCCGAGCTGCAACCCTAGTAAAATGAGCGTAACGGGTATCAATCCTTGTGACAAGACGCTGATTGATTTTTCTAACGGTGGAAATAGCTGAAAACCAGTGTGATTGAGCCACAGGGCAATAGCAAATGCATACGGCATTGGAATCGTCAGGACGTTTTTAATGGCTGTTTTGGGTGAGCTTTTTCCGCGAGATGCGACATAGGTGCCAAACAAATAGGCGATAAGCACTTGACCAACTGAGAAAACAACGGCCGTTTCCAACCCCACCGGCCCTAATGCAAAATCAATAAATGGCAGCCCAAATGTAACCGAATTCATGATAAACGCCGCTAGCGTAAACGAACTGGCTATTTTACGCTCGAATCGCAGCACACGAGCCAAAAAGCTGCCCACAAAAGCCATCACCACACACAGCGAAATCGAAGCAAGCAAGATGATTGTGAGTGTGTCTGACCCCATCCCTGATCTGGAAATATTTGTTAAAATGAGTGCTGGACTCATTAAATAGATTGAAGCACGTGAAAGTGTTTGTGCATTAAGTGGTTTGATTCTTGCCACCAGCATGGCTGCGCCGATGATGATGAAAATGGGGGCAATGGTGTCAAAAATGACCTGAAGTAGTTCGTTAAGTTGTGACATAAGCAGGGGAGTATACGGTAGTCGCGGAGATTGACAAGACGATGTTTAAAGCAATGACGCGTATGGTATTTGCCGTAATGGCAGTGGTTTGTTTGCTGATTGGTATGTTTTGGGTTTGGTTTGTGCGGGCGTATGTGGCGAATTGGGTTGGGGGAGAAACGGCCGTTTTCTACACCCTCACCCTCCTCTGGGTCTTGCTGTCTGCCCTCTTCTGGTACACCTTTCACCGACTCACCAAACAAGATCAGCAAGAAGAAAAAGAATCGAACACAGATTAACACAGATGGACACAGATAGGAAGGGGTGATTATGTGGTGATTCGCTTAGATTGGACCAATTTTTACTTAAAAAAGTGTTGAGTTGAAACAAATTGGTCCAATCTTTCTTAAATCTGTGTTTTTCTGTGAAAATCTGTATCCTATCCCTCTTTAAACTTTTTGCCAGTCGAATAAGGCTGTGGCGACCCAAGTGGGGGATGGTTGTTTGTATAGTTCGGTGGCGTCGCTGTAGGCTAAATCGACAATGCGTCCTTTGAGTGGTCCGCGTAAGTAACGGAACAACTGTCCTGCATCTCGGGCATCACTTTTGGCGGTGACGCAGTGTTGGTTGTAGCCCCAATAATCGCCTTGCTCAAGCAGTGCAATTCCTTCTTCCAATGTTTTACGGGCCAATTCCAGCCCGCCTTCGTGTGGATGGTACGATGCTTCTGGCGCATCGCCATACCCGATGCCGTGATGAAATGGGTCGGCTGTAGAAACGATAACTGCATCTTTGGCGATGGCTGCGATTTCATCAAGTCCGGGTAAGTTTTCTGGCTTGCCACCTGCGAGGTAAGGGTATCGTTCAATGACTTCGGGGCCTTTGATGCCGCGCCGTTGGGTTTCGGCGTCCCAAAAGTGGCGGAAGCTGATGAGGGCGTGGTCGTGCTGCCATTCAGAACGGCCGTTTACCATCCCAGTCCCCTGAATCCCCCAAAACGGCCAATGCTTCGGATCATCCCCATTGGCAACCGCCACCCGTGCATCCTGCATCGCGTCGGTAAAAGCGTGCAGCACGCTTATCACCAGCACTTTGTCTGCACCACTGTCCAGGCAGGCATGAACGGCCGCTGCAATCTGCTGCCCACACTCCGCCACGCCCGCATGTGGAAACACAACGACCCCTCCGCTCCTCAACGTACCCGACAAATCCCACTGCTGTGCTTCATCCAGCAGCTGATGGGTTCCTTCAATGCCTAGCGCATCATGCTCACGTCGATACAATTCGTGAATTTCGTCCTGTAATTTATCTCGATCTAATTTCATTTTTTTCATCCCAAACTGGTCATTTCGAGGTCCTCCGAGAAATCTCTATTTGTTAAAAAGAGGGGGATTTCTCCTTGAGGAGTCGTCGAAATGACGTGTTTTATTAAATTAGTTGTTGAGTTGCAGCAGGATTTTGCCGTCTGTCATGTTGTTCTTGTACTGTTCGACCCCTTGATTAATGTTGGTGAGGGGAATGTGGGCGGAAACGGCCGTTTCCAAATCACTCCCCAACAATTTCTGCACTTTGCCTACAACCCGTAGCGCCTTTAGCAAGCTAGTTTTTCGCTGCCATGCCGAAAGCCAGAATCCGGTGACAGACTTTTGCTCAAAAATCAGCTTGCGCGGATCGATGACGCTGGGTTCTTGTGACAATCCGCCATACACCACCACTTTTCCACCTTTTGGCAGCGCTTCTGCAAGCTGAAACGTTGTGCTGCCAGCAATGGCGTCAAATGCGAGTGTGGCTCCCAATTTTTGGCAGCAGGCTTTTAATTTCGACTCGTAATCTGGTTTACTGCTGATTAACACATGTTCAGCCCCCATGCTCTGTAATAAATCAACTTGTTCTTGCCGCCGAACGACATGGATGATGGGTAAATTCATGCGCTGACCCAGCCTGAGCATCATGCGTCCCAATGCACTGGCAGCTGCAGTGCTGACAATGGCTTTATGATTTTCGGTGAGTGCAATGTCTAGCATCGCCCATGCCGACAGTGGATTTACGAACATCATTGCGCCTTGTTCTAAGGTGATATTTGCTCTCAGTGGCGCACAAACTTGGGCTTTTGTGGCCAAATACTCCGCCCAAGTGCCGCCTCTGCCAGCAGGAGCCACACAAGCAACACGGCGTCCTAGCCACAGCCGAGGCAAAAGCCCTTTGCCGGCCGCGACCACCGTCCCGCTGCCCTCCATACCCGGTGTGTTTGGCAATGGCTTTGGGTTCGCGTAGCGACCTTCTAGCGAAGACAAATCGGATGGATTAATGGGGGCATATGCCATTTGAATCAGCACTTCGCTAGGTCCTGGTTTTGGCACTGGCTGTTCTTCGATGGTGAGTGGATGGTTGTATGTGTGCAAAACGGCCGTTTTCATCGTCTTTGGTATAGTCATCACAACTCCAAGGAAAAAGAGGTGGAAAATAATGAATAATGAATTGTGAATTGTGAATTGTGAAGTAAGAGACCTCATTCACAATTCACAATTTATTATTCACAATTCATTATTCTCCTCTGACCTTCTTAACTCAACAGACTTTCCTCATAAATGCGGCGAATCGTGGCTTCAATGTCTGGCTCGCGCACGGCCAGGTCTTGAATACGGTAGCGGTTGGATAGGCGTCCAATCAATTCAGATGCGCTGATGGTTTGACGGTCGAACTGGTAGGTAACACGGCCGTTTTCCCGCTCAACCACCTCGGCCCCGTCAATCGACGCTTCGTCATAGCGCTCGGCAAAGTCCACAACCAGTTCGCGTTTGCCGCCAAAAAGCGTTTGCAGTGTATCCAGATTGCCGTCGTAAAGCAATTTTCCCTGATCAATAATCATGACGCGTTCACACAGCTTTTGTACGTCGGCCATGTCGTGGGTGGTGAGCAAGATGGTTGTGCCGCGTTCGCGGTTCATGTGCTTGATGAAGCGGCGAATGCGCTCCTTGGCAACGACATCCAGTCCAATGGTTGGTTCATCCAAAAAGAGCAGGTCAGGATTGTGCAACAGCGCCGCACAAATGTCGGCCCGCATCCGCTGGCCCAGCGAAAGTGAGCGGACTGGCGTGTTTAAAAATGGCGTAAGCTCCAACATGGCGTTAAATTCATCCATGTTTTGGCGAAACTGTGCGGGTGGCACTTTGTAAATGTGTTGCAGCAGTTCTAGCGATTCAATGACGGGCAAATCCCACCAGAGGGTGGTGCGCTGCCCGAACACGGCACCAATGCGGTTGACGTAGGCGCGGCGCTCTTGCCAGGGAATACGGCCGTTTACGATCATCTCACCCCCCGAAGGCACCAGCAGCCCCGTCAGCATCTTAATCGTCGTCGATTTGCCAGCCCCATTTGGACCCAAATACCCCACCAATTCCCCCGGCTGCACTGCAAAACTAATCGCATCCACCGCCTTCACCACCCGCACCTCCCGCGAAACCAAATTCTTAATCGCCCCAAACCGCCCGCGATGATGCTTATTCACTCGAAAATGCTTTTCCAATCCATTCACACTAATGATGCTCATATTAATCCTCCCAAATTAACAATTAACAATTGACAATTAGCAATTGACAATTAACTTCCCGTG
>QQUD01000567.1 GCA_008501785.1 Chloroflexota bacterium | reverse complement strand
CAGACTCAGGCACAACATCCAACGTTGTGCTTCCACCAAAGAACTCTTGAGTGAGTTCAAGCGTTGGGCCAGCTGCATAAGCTGTCATCATTCTAAAAAGCGAAAATAGCAGTGTAAGGATTATAAAAATAAGAATGATTTGCTTAATTGTTGATTGAAAAGATTTGGTTGAAGGCATTTAGAACTCCCACATAAGGATTACAAAAATAAAAATGATTTGCTGAATTGTTAATTGAAGGGGATTTATGAAGGTATTGAGAACTCCCGCTTTTTCAGAATTGTTTGCTACGAATTGGCTAATTTGAATGGGATGATGTTAGTTCGGTTGACAAATTATTAAGTTTATTTTCTTATAGAGATCAGAAATGTTATATGCCTTTATGGTCATGGGAAGAGAGAGCTATACGCCTGAAAAGAGCGAATTTACTCGAGTAAATTAATGATTTCGGGGAATTAACGGCACGCTTGTTTAGGCATTTATAAAAATGTTTTAGCAAAAATCTAAATAAGTTCTAAAAAAATCTGGCAAATTCTAAATAAGTTCTAAAAATTTTTTATGTTTGCGTCCTAAAATGAATTTTGGGGCTGCCGGATCAAACATGTTTATGGCGATTCAAAATTTAAATCGATAATAAACCAGGCGCTGAATCGCCTAAATGAACCTGAAGTGTCGTAAATGGCGATTACCGATTTATTTTCTTCAGGTTCATAAACATGTTTTTAGACTCAAACGTCGAATTCATTCGATGTCGGATTGTTTTTTTGGGGGGTATTCATTTATTGGGGAGTGAATTTAGCCAGTTTTGTACGTCATTAACTTGGTAATGTCCAATGGCAATGAAGGTGTCGAGGCTTTCTTGGGCGTAGCGGATGGCGGATGAGGGGGTGCCGAGAACGGCCGTTACCCGCGCCAACCCAAACAACGCATTCGCAATCAACTCTTGGCTCTGCATAATGCGCGCCAGCTTATACAGTTCGTCAAATGCAGTTTTGGCATCATCAATTTGCTTCCGGGCTAGCTGAATCTCCCCCATTTCACGCAAGCTGCGAGCCAACAACCATCGATGCCCAATTTCACGGGACAATGAAACAGCTTGCGAATTATTCGAAAAGGACTGCTCGTATTTTTCTTGCTCCCAAAACAAGCCAGCCAAACTGCGCAGCAGCACAATAACTTGCTCTAAATGACCACTGTTTCGCGAGATTTGCAGAGCTTGCTGGTAATAGGTTTCGGCTTGTGCAAAATCTTGCTGTTCGCGAGACAAAAATCCCAACCCCCACAGGCGCCCAGCCATTACACGCGGATGCTGCTCATCCACATCGCGCAGCCACATCAGTGCCAGCCCTTCTTCGTAAAATGCTTCGGCACGAGCAAAGTTGCCCTGCATGTACGCTTGGACACCCAAACCACGCAAGAAATTACTCACCGGGCTGCCATAGCCAAGCGCCCTTGCCAAGGCCAGCCCTTCCTTATAGTAGGCATCGGCCAACACGTAATCGCCGCGACGTGCTGCCAAGATGCCCAAAGCACGCAAAATATGGCTCAAGTTTTCATCGTCTTTCAACTCACGCGCAATTGTCAGGGCTGATTCAAATTGTGTTTCTGCTTGAATGTATTCGCCTTGTCGCTGCGCCAGCCGTCCGTTGTGATGAGCCAGCATCATTGTCATATGCGGCTCGTCAACATTGTCGATTACTTTATTGGCATGGGTGAGCCAGGTAACGGCCGTTTCATACAACCCCCGCGACTCCCAAAACGGATAAACCCGATTCACGCCTTTCACCAGAGGGTTCTGCATTTTTCGTTCAACGGCATAATGCAATGCTGTAATGATTTGCTGCTGATCTAAATCGAATTGAACGGGGGAACGGCCGTTTTCCCCACCCTGACTCAAATAAAAATGAACAAACCTTTCAATGGCGGCATCATCTTCAAGTTGATTTCGGGCATAATCACGCAGCAAAAGATGGAGACGGTATCTTGCCCGTATGCCAACGCCACCTCTTCCCTGGTATACTAAAGAGATAGCAAATAACTGGCGCAACTGATCTTGGGCATCTTCAAGCGAAATACCAGCAATAAAAGCCGCCGCTTCATCACTAAAATCGTCACCTGTAAACAACCCCAGCGCGGCAAAAAATTGTTGCAATTTAGGTGACAACGCTTCAAAGCTGGCGTTAAACGACGCACGCACGCTTTGATCTTCATAAGAAAGCTCTCCCAAACGGCGATGCTCTTGGCGCACACGCTTCAGAAAATCGGCAGTGGACCAGCCTGGTTCGTATGCCAGCCTTCCAGCAGCAATATCGACAGCTAAGGGGAGATTGCCTAAAAAGTTGGCGAGTTCAGTGAGTAACGGCCGTTCCACCCGCACACGCGCTTCCCCTAAAATCCGGCTAAACAGCGCCAATGACTCATATTGCTCTGCACGAAACGGACCAATAACAATGCGATGAGAGCCACGCGTAATCGACAAATCGTGGCGTCGAGTCGTAATCAAAACAGCACAGGTTCCCGTTGGCGGCAGCAGCGGTTTAACTTGTTCACTGCTGTTTACATTATCCAACACAATTAATATACGTTTGTGCGCCAGCAGTTCCCGCACTACCCGGCTACGACTATCAACATCGGCGTACTGGCTCACATCAAGCTCAAACGCACCTGCAAAAGTCGCCAAAATCGACATCACATCTGAACCATTTAAACGCGCCCACAAAACGCCATCCGCAAAATGGTTTCGCAGTTGGTAAGCGACATGCGCCGCTAGCACCGTTTTGCCAACGCCCCCCATCCCTTGCAAGCTGACCAACATCGTATGGTCACCGCTTTGCAATGCGCCTTTCAGCATAGAAAGCTCTTGGTCACGCCCTACAAAATACGGTAGATCGGCCATTGCTTGAAAGGGAACGGCCGTTTTCTTTTTTGGCTGCTCATTTTCCCAACGCGACAACAATGACAACAAAGAGTCATTTCCTGTCTGCACAGCACTTTCTCGTAATTCATTGACAGCAGGGTGACCGGCTGATTCGAGAAGCGTGGATGTTTCGGAGGAGGTGAGGTGGAGAACGGCCGTTAACCGCAACAAATCCTCAACGCCACGCGGACGCCGCACCCGCCCCTCCATCCAATTCACAATCGTTGGTTTTGGAATGCCAGACAACTTTGCCAACTGTCCAGCCGTATAGCCAGACCGTTTTACAAACTTCCCTAAACTATCAGCCAATTGAAATGGATTGTGTTTACTCATTGCATTGCTACCTTATCAAACCCATAAAAATCCTGCAACATCAACCAAATAATCAATTGATACAGTTTTGATACAAATCAACGGCAGAAATCTTACTCACCTCACGTTAAGCTAAAGTTGAATAAAAATAAAATCACTGACCATCCATTCCAAATTCTCAAGGAGAAGGAAATATGACAAATTATTTAATCAGACGAGGCTTCCAGATGATCCTGGTCGTGATCTTGGCAACCATTGCCATCTACCTGCTACTCAACGCAGTACCAGGGGGACCACTTTCCGGATTGAATCTAGCCGCCGATGCCAAAGACCGACTCAGCGAACAAGATATTGCACGTATCGAGGCCACGCTGGGATTGAATAAACCAACCTATCTTGCATACCTCACCTGGATGTTTGGCGAAGATTGGCTAGATGAAGTTGGTAATATGGTCGGCAACCCTGGCCCCGCTGATAAAATGTTCGAAACCGGCACCTGGAGCGATTTTCAATCCCCGACCTGTCAAGATGCAGGCGGCACAAATGAGAATGCAGCTGATATGCAAATCGTCCCTTGCAATCGCGGGGTGATACGCTGGGATTGGGGTGAATCCTGGTCCCTGGCGAGAGGACAAAGCGTTACCTCTGTCATCGGCAGTCGCGTGACCAACACCGTGATTCTGATGAGCAGCGTCACCGTGATTTCTCTGATTATTGCCATCCCCATCGGCATCATCTCCGCCGTTCGCCAATACTCCAAGTTGGATTACATTGTCACCACATTCAGCTTCTTTGGTCTGGCGATGCCTGTCTTCTGGTTTGGCCTGCTCATGATCATTCTGTTTGGACTCAAGTTCAAGGAGTGGGGGCTGCCCTTCTTTCCAACGGGAGATGTGTTCACGACCCGCGTCATTACGGGCAGCGTTCAAGATGTGCTCAACATCACCCCCAAGACCTTTGCCGACCGCGTCATTCACCTGTTCTTGCCAGTATCGGTACTTACTCTGCTCTATTTAGCGGGCTGGGGCCGGTTTATGCGCTCATCAATGCTCGAAGTGCTGCGTCAAGACTATGTGCGTACTGCACGAGCCAAGGGGCTGCGTGAGTATGCTGTTATTGTGAAACACGCTGCTCGCAACGCGATGATTCCCTTGATTACAGTGGTCGTTTTTCAGATTCCTGGTATTTTTGGTGGCGCAACGCTAACCGAGACAATCTTTAACTATCCAGGGATTGGTCGGTTGTTTGTGGAAGCGCTGAATCGTGATGATTGGCCGATTGTGATGGCCATCCTGTTTATCACCGCGATTCTAGTAGTGGTAGCCACGCTAGTAGGAGACATTCTCTACACGCTGGTAGACCCACGCATTCGCTTTGAGTAAATCCAACATCCATAGGTCAAGACGCTGTTATGACCCGATGAATTGCACCTGGGCAAAACAGCGTTTTGTCCAACATGAGGAGATAGTTTATGACTGTAGCAAAGATAGATGTCGCGGCTCTGCAAGCAGAGGCATTGTTAACCGAGAAGCCAGAACATATTTTAATGACCTATTGGAAACGATTGATTCGTCATCGACTGGCAACTGCGAGTCTGATAATTATGGTCGTGATGATCCTGACTGTGGTCATTGCCCCCATTATTATGGAACAACAGACTTACTTCAATGTCTCCAAGGGCGAAGAGGTATTCTATTCCCGAGACACCCAAGATTTGAACAACCGCAATGCCTCTCCGACCGCAGAGCATTGGCTGGGAACAGATGAGCTAGGACGAGATGTGCTCTACCGGCTGATGGTTGCAGGCCGGCTTTCCTTGACGATTGCTTTCAGCGTGACACTGGTATCTGAGTTAGTAGGCATGTTTATTGGGGCTGTTTCTGGCTTTTACGGCAAGTGGATAGACAGTGTGATCCAGCGGTTTGTGGAGTTTGTACTCATCTTACCCTCGCTGCCACTGTTGCTGGTACTGTCTTCGATTTTGCGAGACCTGCGGATTCCGTTTTTGCCGGTGGAATGGAGTCAGGCGTTTGTGATTATTATCATCCTGACGATGTTGAGCTGGACAGGATCGTGCCGACAGGCGCGGGGGATGGTACTTAGTTTGCGCAATCAAGAATTTGCCGAAGCGTCCAAGGCATTGGGGATGTCGGACTTGCAGATTATTATGCGGCACATGATGCCAAATGCACTGCCACCGATTATTGTAAACGCAACGTTGGGACTAGGCTCGGTGATTTTGATTGAATCGGGCCTGAGCTTCTTGGGGTTTGGGATTCAGCAGCCAGTAGCGACGTGGGGCAACATGTTACAGGATGTGCAGAAAGACATGTTCACGGCCCCGTGGAAAGCGTTGTATCCAGGATTGCTCATTTTCCTGACAGTGTTGGCGTTTAATTATCTTGGTGATGGCTTGCGCGATGCGCTTGACCCACGCTTAAAATTATGATCTAAAAGATCGTTCGTAAACAACTCTACCCTCCCGGAGATGGCGCACCTCCGGGAGGAATTGCTCAACCCCAAAACAACTAAAAGGACTTTTAATGATGATTGAAATGAAGCATCCCAGGCAAATTCGTCTGGTGGAGCCTTTGCTTTGGTTTGTACTGATTACAGGCTCACTAATTTATGCATTAATGGCATTTAATTCTCAAGATTTGCTCTGGTTCACTTCGAAAGCCGTTGATGCACATCCCAATCGAATTGTCGTGTGGGAAGATGGTGAACAAACAGTTATTCAGCCTGGGCATGACAATTATAATCAACTCGCAGAAGCGGTTCATCTGTCGTTGAAGGATTTTAATAACACAAATTTGATTAACGTTGGTTTTGGAGACGAGTCGCTCTCTTATTATGAAGATAAAGGCGTGATGGTTGAACTTTTTTATGATCAGCCGGTTAGGTTCCATGCACCATTTAGAACGGGTGAACCGACCCAGCTGCTTGTGCCGGTAAACGGCCGTCATGCAGGCCACGACTATTTTTTCCGTGGCGGACAAGGTGAATGGTGGTTTGGTGCCATGAGAATGGCAAATCCTACACCTTTGATGAATACCCTAGCAGAGCTTGGTTACAACGTGCCGTCCTGATATTACACCATTTTGTCACTTTTTTGACACCCTATTGACACCACAATAACATTCTGTTACAATGAAATCGAACTTCCTCCTCTCCAAGGCGCAATGATAAAACATATCGCTTTGAAGAGAGAAATGAGGCGAGGTAAGGGGTTTCCTCGCCTTTTGTTTTGTGCTACGTAAAGTAAAAAACCTGCCTAATTGGCAGGTTTTTTACTTTATGTGATATGTAAGTTGCTGACGGGACGCTTGCTCCCAACTCTCACCAAATCCTAGCTAAACGCTTTCTGCAAACGTCGCAACCAATTCGCTCCCATGATTTTCTCAATATCAGATTCCTGATACCCATGCACTTTCAGCGCATCCGCAATTTTAACCAGATCATTAACTGAATCTAGTTCGAATGGAATATCGGCTGCACCAATCCCACCATCAAAATCAGAGCCGATTCCCACATGGTTGGCATCACCTAAAATCTGGCAAATATGATCGATATGAGCAACCACATGTGCTAAAGTAACCCGCTCTTTAGGTGCGCCTTTGTAATAATTGGCTTCCAAAAAAGCATTAAAAAGCACAATACCTATCATACCGCCTCGCTCACCAAGCAAACGAATTTGGTCATCGCTTAACTGCCGTTCACCAGGAACAAGTTGTCGAGCATTGCTATGGGTGGCAACCACCATACCTTCGTATCGTTCCAGTACCTCAAAAGAAGCCATTTCACTTAAATGAGTAATATCAAGAATAAAACCCAATTCTGCCATCACTTCTAATAAATGATGTCCATCTTTCGTGATTCCAAACCGGCTGCCGCGCCAAGCACCTGAGGCGTAGCGTGTATCATCCCAAGCTGGCCCAATGACACGCAAGCCGCGTTCGTACCACATCTCTAATTCTTCAGGTGTACGTACCGGGTCGGCTCCTTCCATAAGCGCAACAATCCCCAGCAGTCGTTCTTCCTCTTCTTCCCAACTTTGAACAACTTCGTTCAAGCTGTGAGCATCTTTTACCAAACGAATCGCCGGATCGTTGTCTGCCAGCCGATGATAATAATCAAGTTGGGCCATTGCGTTGCGGTGAGCTTCTTCAGCATTTCGATAACTCATTGGTCCATCAAACGTTATTGAAGAATCGTTCTTCGGAGAAACAAACAATGTACCAAAAATCAAACCCACATCCGAAGTTTTTAAATCGGCAATTGAAACAGTTGCAATGCCTGCCGGTGGACTTTTGCCTTCCTTGCGACGAATGTCGGAAACTGGCAGCAATAAATCGCGCTGAAAATTAAGGGCATTGTATGCCAAATCGAGGTGTGCATCGATATAGAATTTCATAAGCTTTGGGTTTACTTTCGTAACTCTTTTAATGTGTTTATATTAATGGGGTCCATCTCAATTTCGTTGCCGTCTTCGTCTTCTTCTTTTTTGGGCGTTTCGAGATGGGCAGGATGAT
>QQUD01000335.1 GCA_008501785.1 Chloroflexota bacterium | reverse complement strand
GCTGGCTGTGCTGTTCGCATTTCCATTGACAAATTTGGTGGCAAATGTCTCGGGTCAGATTTTTATCGAAACGCCATTAGCAGTTGTCTATTCATGGCAGGGGATGGGTATTTGGTTGGGGATTGTGGTGGTGATAACGGCAGTTGCTGCCAGCATCCCCGCACTGCAAGCGACTGACCTGCCTGTGAATCAAGTTTTAGCTTACGAGTAAGGATTGAATAAAAAGTGGGTTGCACATTCCTGAGTGCGACCCACTCGATGGAAGTAGAGCGCACTTGGGAATGTGCAATCCACTTGATGGAGGAATAAATATGAACAAAACAAAAATCGCGGTTTACACATTTATTGGTCTAATCGTGCTTGGCTGTTTAGCTGGAGTCGCTATTTTTCTTCACAATGGCGTTCCCTTTCCGCATTAATCAGGAAATAAAAAAAAGAGCCAGTGTCAAAGGTAACACTGGCTCTTTTTTATTTTCGATCTTCTTTACATAAATTTTTAATCCTTCTTTGATGCTTAAATTTTTGATATGGGGTGTTTTTGAATAACCTGCCATATATTACCCATTCTTTGTGGCGACAGCGGTGCGTAATTTATCGAGAAATTCATCTAGTGGCACGCGGTGGACTTTCGCAGCTCTTTCAACCGTGAGCGCTTTGGTCAACATTTTGCGCACGGAATAGCCACCGACTCGCTTGACACCGAAAATCTCCATGACAGGAGCAATGTCACCATACGCTTCCAAAATATCAGACACACGTGTATCTTTCGTGATTTCCATAAAAATTCTCCTTTAGATGAGGGCTTGGAATGTTAGGTTGAGTTGGTCGGTTTGATAATTGCCATCAGTCTAGCACACGTTAGTTCAGGTTGTGGTTGTTTCTCACTAAGTTATCTAATGGGAAGCGGTGGAAACGGCCGTTTTCAAAAAAAGTGTGTTTGTTTCCGAGTCTGATGATCTTACCTGCCTAATCACAAGTTGACTTATTTGACCAGCCGATTCCAATCACATTGCTATCACAAATTTGAAATCTCTGGATTTATATTTGTTATCTTGCTAGAATGCGATTGCTTGCGTTCAGCTTCTATGCAAAATGCAATTAAATGATAGAAATTCTTTGAGTGTGGCCCTAACTGTTGTCGCGCCAGTTCAAAGATGTTCAAAGATAAGGAGAATCTGCGTAAATGCAAACATTAGGCATATTAAACACGTTTGGTTTCGTGCCATCGCTGTCGATGCGCCCTGCATTGGCACTATTAGTGCTCTCCGTTGCAATCACATTTGGTTGGGTTGCTGGACCGGTTTGGTTAATTGGTACGGTGCCTATTATTATCCTACTTCTTGTCACTATTGGGGAATGGAATTTAGGTAAGGATGGTTTTTTTATTGACCTGTTTGAGATGATCATGCCTTTTATTAAGGTTGTCCTGGCTATTGCCATTGCCCTCATCTTATTAGAGGGCGAATCCTCAAACCTTTTAGAAGTGATGATAAATGATGAAGCGCCCTGGTGGCAAGAGGCTGGTAAATGGTCTGGGGGACTTTTGCAGGGTGTATTCGTTTGGTATGCAAACCTATACCGGCAAAGTTACCTCCTTTTTATCACTGAAATTGATGAAGATAATGAATTAGGTTTGCTTACCCTCTATACCTGGTTAGAAGGGTTATTCGCAGCCATAAACATTCCACTGGCGATTATTTTTCCTATTGCTGCCATTGTGTTGTATCTGGTTGTAATCTTATGCATATGGTTGCTGCGACGCTACCTTGAACGGCAGGAGAATAAAAAGCGGGTTGCCTGCACCAATGATTGTGGCACACAAATTTATAGTTCAGCCTTAAACTGTCCAACCTGTTATACAAAAAATCCGGCTCCATTTCGTATCGGGGTGTTGGGACAAACAACCTCGGCCTATGTCAAAGATCGGTATGCACATAGCTGGGAATTATTAGCCCAAAAAAGGTGCCCACGCTGTGCAACACAATTTCGTGGTAAGAACATGCACCAAATGTGTGAAGCGTGTGGGGAGTCTGTCCTTGATTCGCCAGAAGCAGTCCAAGGATATGTACAATATTTTGATAAAAAATTACCTTTAACCTTGACTATATGTGCAGCATTGGGCATCGTGCCATTAGTGGGATTGGTTGTAGGGATTGTTTATTATAGGTTAACGTTGGTTTCGCCAATGCGTCGATACGTGCCTGTTGCGCAAGGTTGTCTAGGGAAGTGGGGAACACGTCTTATTAATTTTGTTTTGCTGACATTTCAACCGCTCCCAGTAGTCGGTGCATTTATTTTGCCACTTATGTGTTTCATTAATTACAGAGTGTACCGTGGTTTAGTGATTAGTAGTCAGTTCCGCTCTGTATCACCTAAACTGCCTGTGCAAAAATTGGCTTAACTCAAGGATTCATTCTTTTTGATGAATGACGACGGAGGTTAGAGTCCTGGTAAAGAGCTAGAAAAAGATAGGTAAAAAACATGCCTACAAAAAAGTCAGGCGCATGTCCGAAAAACGTAAAGTGCATTTGTCCCTAAAAAGAACTAATCGGGAAAGAAAGCTTATGTGCGTGTATAAATGCTTACCCAGCACATCCATGAATCGGGAATCATATTCCGGGGATGTCTAAATGCAGCGATAAACAGTGTGACAACCGCAAGATAAAAGGGTCCAACAACCACTACGCCAACGAGTAAAAGTTATTGGATTCCTGCTCGCCTAATGCCAACGTCAAACGCTGTCAGGGCAACCAACCAAGCATATCAGCATCCCTCTTAATCTGTTCATTACTCAAATCTGCTGTTGTCCCGAAGTCGTGATCGTGATCGCAAATCGTGATCGATTTCTTCGATCACGATCACAAATTTCAATCAACGCTCATAGGTCTCCACAAAAAGGGTAATGAGATCATCACTGGTGAGCAACCCATTATCCTGCTTTTGCACAGTGGCCCGAATACGCAGCGGATTCGGCGGCGACACCTCATACTCATAAGCCGATAGATCAACAGTGGTGTCAGCTATGTCTAAAATTTGTTCGATGGGTTGACTCACAATGACGACAGTTTCCCCAGAAGGTAAACGTACTGCCAATTGAGGCGCGTCGGAAGATGCCAAATCAACTTCCATGAGCGTCCCTTCAACAATAAAAGGCTCATCGTCGGGCAACGGATCAGGGTTTATGGACAGACCACTGTCTGGGTCAATATGTAAGTCAACTGGTTCAGTTGTTATTCGCGTAAATTCACCAGGAAGATTCTCCACTGTGAATTGGCATGTTAATCCAGGTGAATAAGATTCAAAGGTTTGCTCATCCTGCACAATTAACTCATAACCTGTTTTGCGCCACCTACCATTAATATTACACCCGGGCCAATAGGGTTGACCAACGCTTGGTTGGCGCGTCCACAACTTGCCATTCTCAAACCAATAATCAGCTGCAAGTTTAATATTACCAGCTTCCAAATCTGCCACTGTATCAGCTACAGCAAAGGTGCCATTAGGGTAAAAACGGTAAAAATCTTCCTCTTCTTGTGCGTCCGACAGTGGGTCGAAGTGCCAGGTGCCAATCAAGTCGTTGGGATGGGTAATGAGTATGCGCTCAGGCGTCGGCGGCACTGTTGGTAAGGGTGTTTCAGTGGGGGGTATGTCTGTAGCGGGAACGGCCGTTTCCGTAGGCACTTCCGTAGGCACTTCCGTAGGCACTTCCGTTTCAACAACGGCGATGGTTTCTTCCGTCTGCACAGCGGTTGCTTCTTCCGAGATGGCAGCAGGCTCAACCTGTTGTGCATTATTGCCCAAGAGCAACCAGCCCGCTGCGACTAAAATAATTAATACGGCAACTCCCGCCAAAACTTGTATCGGTTTCATGATTCGGTTTCTCCTCTGTTGGTTGCGTACCCGCCGCCGCAGGGCTGCCTTCAATTCAGGTGCAGGCCGCGTACGCACAGGCGCTAATTGCAGGTTTTGTGACAAATGTAGATGCATTGCCAGATGATGACGGCATGATTCACATCCGGTGAGATGAGCTGCCAAGGCGTTCCGCTCGTGGGATGACAGCCTGTTCCCCTGGATCAGCTTTACAGCTTTTCTGTGGGACAACTCACTCATACAGATACCCCTTGATTAACTCCTCGGAATCACTCACCCTGAGCTGCCGCCGCAGCTGCTGGCAAGCACGATGCAGGCGTGAGTGAATCGTGCCTTCTCGTGTTTCTAGCAGCTGTGCGATTTCGCGGACGCTAACGTTATGGACATATCGGAGGATGATGGGCAGGCGGTGTTTTTCATGAAGGTTGTTAACGGCCGTCCACAACTCCTTCTTTGCTTCTTCACCCAACGTATGTTGTTCTGATGATTTTTGAGGGGATCGGCCACGAAACAACAAACGCAAACCTCCTGTCAAGCGCTGCCTTGCCGCTCTGCGACGCAGCACATTGCGACACTGATTCACGACGATGGTTGACAGCCACGCCTTCATATTGCTGCCTATTTGGTAGCTATCGATCCGGTCAAGGGCACGAATGATCGTCTCTTGCACAGCGTCATCAGCCGCGTCCGCATCCCCAAGAATCGAATAGGCCAAAAAATGTAGGGCAGCGTAATAGCTATCAAGCATTGCTGTCGCCAAATGCTCTCGGTCAACGACGTCTTGCCGCAAAATCATGTCAGGGTCTTTCAAAACTGTCATCCTATACATGAAACACACACCAATGCAGAAACCTTCCATATTGATCCCGATTGGTTTGTGGTCCTTACTGCGGCGCGGTCTTCAGCAAGCGCGAAACCTCACCATGTTATGTGAACGAGAATTACTTGAACTTTCCTGCAAAAGCACCAATTGCAAACGAGACATAAGTCGCCACATAATTGGCATTTTGCAAATGCCTTGGTTGGCGTAAGCTGACTGGAACGAAGCCCAGATATGTATGGAATTTAAGCCGTCAAAATGAGTCTGCACAATTGCTGCCAGTCACGAATTAGACGCGATTGTAACAAGTTTTGAAATGATTGGTCAATCAAATAACTTTTAACCACGCTTTCGACACCCCTGTCAGGTCCAACAATCACTACGCCAACGAGTAAAAGTTATCGACATTTGGGGATTAGAGGAGGATGGGGAGAAACGGCCGTTTCTTGCGGGAAACGGCCGTTTTTGTTTCATTCGTGTTAGCTGATTGAATTTCTGATCGCTTAACGTTTTGTTAGCTATCTATACAAGGCACCTGTTGGTTTTGCACCATCTTTCCTCCCAGTAATTGTTCTTGATTTTGACTTTTATTACAAAAAAGCACCAAACAATGTTTTAAAGTCCTTTTTCTTTTTTATGGTAGTTCATATATAAATTTATGGTTGTAGCTTCCTCAAAAATTGCACGCTCATTCTGCACTTATTTGATGGGGCTAAACTTGTGCAATCAGCAGATATGAGCTGAACTCGACCTAAGCAAAGATGCTATCCAAGCAAAACCTATCCAATTTCCAAGGGGATTAAAATGTATAAATGGCTAAAAGTGATCATTATTCTTGTTACTGTTGGTATCCTTTTGGGAGCCTGTTCAAACAATCCAGAAGAAGCTGAAGTGAATCAGGACATTGAAGCTGACCCCACTGAAGTAGCGCAGGAGATTGAAGCTGATCCCACTGTTGAACCAACATCAATACCTGACCCCACTGTTGAACCAATATCAACGTCTGACCCGACTGTTTTCCCCTTACCTGAGCGTGCTGGCCCGCGCACAAAAACAAGTGGCACTGTGCCGCATGTGCAGATTGACGTGGAGCCGATAACGGCCGTTAATGACAAACTTTTCCAACGCGCCTTCACCTTACCAGGTGTGGAAGATAGGCCAACCATTGTCTCTTTGCCAGGCGCGAGAGGGATGTGGTTAACTGATGATATTTCGCTGGCTCACCCAGAAGCGATTGTTTCTGGTCGCGAATTTGCCCACATTCATCCTGATGGCAGTTTGCATGCGCCATTACCCTATGAACGCGCTTTGGAAGTTGCTGAAAAAGGGTGGGGTGAACGGCATCCTTGGGCAGATGAACGAGAGGGTTGGGATGGGCTGGTGATGCTTTTTACGCCCCAATCAATGGAGGAACTTGATATAACGTTTCAACTGATTGTCGAATCCTATAATCATGTAACGGGGCAAACTGTTCAAGCCGCAGATTTTGAATGATTTATAGCTAGTGAAATGGGGTTGTTGGTTGTGTGGAGGTTTTTTGGGAAACGGCCGTTTCTTATTTCTTTTGTAAAGGCTTATTGGATTACGGAATGCGTTACCATTCCTGCGGCAGCCGATGTTCGGACAGGAGCTTAATCTAATTCAAGATGATCCCAAAGTAATTGATCGGTTGAAACCTGAAACAACTTAGCTATCTTGAGGACTAACTCGACTGAGGGATTTCTTTTCCCCTTTTCGATATTTGCAATATGATTATGAGAGGAATAACCTAGTTCAGAGGAAAGTTGTCTGAGACTCATTCCTTGCCGCTGGCGTAAAATACGAAGCTTTTCCCCAAACCTTTGCATAGTTTTTCTCAATAACACAAATAAAAGCAAACAGTTGACAATGCAATAACTTTCGTCTAAGATGTACACATACAAGTGTACAAATTAAGTTTCGTCCAGTGAAAAAGTAACTGCGTAAATAGTTGAATATTAACGGCCGTTACCCATCCACAACGCCAAAAGGATGTCTCATGAACCATGCCATTGTATCAGATTCTACCTCTCATGCACTGCCTGTTTGTCCAGCCAATGCAGCAGCTTACGCTTTTCTACGGCACACAGGCTTTATCCTTGATGAGCTATCTGCTCAGGGATTGGTGCTGTGGACAGATGACAATGACCGCTGGCAATGGTATTGGAAAGGGACAGACCTCAAATCAACACAAGGGTTTTGGGCAATGGGTGGAGCGTTGGTGGATGGAGTTATTAGTCGTTTTCCGGAAACTTTCTCTACCAACCAAGCTTTCGATACTCCTGGAGGGTTCAGCAATCATTACGCAAGTGAGTAGAAGTTTTGGGCTTTTTTGGATTGGAGGAGGATTGGGAGATACGGCCGTTTTTGTTTCATTTGTAAAAGCCTTGAATTCCTGAGCGTCTAACGGCCTTGATAAGCTGCCGGCGAGAAGTCCAGAGCCTTCGCCACCCAAAGCATTTCACTAACTCTAACCCAATCAATCAAACGAGCCTCAGTCTCGCCGGTCAGCTTCATCATTTGTTAGGTGACTGCTTCATTGTGTGCCTTCCATAATCTTTTCTATGCTTCTTATCGTTTCCTGAGTGAGTAAACATTGTCCTTCCGTTTTCTGATTCAGTTCCTCGATTTTCATTTCCATCTCTGCCAATGGCTCAATGGATAGTTGCGCTCGTTCCTCGTCTGTTACAGTCGTGTCCACAGGGTATAGTTGCCATCCTTGTTCAGGCTCACAGAAAAACTGCGTCCCATATTTCTGCGCTTCGCCAATTGCTGTTAGATACCGGTCTTCAGCTAACCCACTGTGGCGCAGCATATCTTCTTCGCCCAATTCATAGGCCTTAATGGACAATTCTTGTGCCTTTTGATAGTCATCTGCACTATCCCCATGTTGAAGTATCCGTGCCGCATTTGCATAGTCTTGTGCTGTGGTTATCAAATCTGCGGCCACAATTCGTCGCACCTTATTCACTCTTATCCAGTCCCCAGCATAAAACACTACAAAATCGGCAAGCGTTTCCACTCCCGCCAACCTGATTTCTTGATCTTCTTTATATAACTGA
>QQUD01000647.1 GCA_008501785.1 Chloroflexota bacterium | reverse complement strand
TCGGCGCAGGGGAAAAATCGTTCTTATATTGGTATGTTGTATGGGCAACGGGCCTGGTTGTGTGCGCAAGATGGGGAGTGGGAAACGGCCGTTGCTCACGGTAACCGCGCATTAGAAACATGGGAACACTTACCCTTCGCCATGCAACACATCGCCCTATGGCCGCTAATTACCGCCAGCATGGCACAAAACAATCTTGCCAATGCCATTACCTACGCAAAACAACTCCTTGCGCCAATACAACAACCATTAGCTACAGCAACAACCACCGAATTGGAGCAAGCCATCACCGCCTGGAAAGCCAAACAACCTCAGTCTACTCGAACTTATTTACAACAAGCCATCCAACTGGCGGAAGAAACAGGCCATCTATAACCCCCAGAAATCGTTTTTTCATGAAGGTTGTAAATTTAAACAGGTAATCAAAGATTGCACAGATTTCGCAGATTTAAGAGTAAATTCCATCTCAAAATCTGTGAAATCGGTGTAATCTGTTGATAAAACTTGTTACCGAGATATTTTCCCAACTTCAAAAAACCGATTTCTAGCTTACAGGGAACGATTTGGGAACGTTTCCTTTGTTAACCTGTCCTCAAGATGAAATTCAATCAAATTTAAGCACTGTATTTTTGCCAAATACAGGACAGGGAGGAAAAAATGATTCTTGTTGTTGGTGCAACTGGTGTTTTGGGTACAGCTATATGCAAACGGCTGTTGGAAAGCGGCGAACAAGTGCGAGCCATGACCCGCACACCAGATAATGCAGCAAATTTGAAAACGGCTGGCGCAGAGATTGTGCTCGGCGATTTGTGTGACCCAGCATCGCTGCGGCGAGCTTGCGCCGGAGTGGAAAAGGTTGTTGCCAGCGCCCATTCCATCATGGGGCGTGGCAGGGAAGCGTCCAAGTATGTCGATGGTTTGGGACACAAAGATCTGATTGATGCCGCGAAAGAAGCAGGCTGTCGTCATTTCGTTTACGTTTCGCTGGAAGGCGTGGAAAGCAACCCCACGCCATTTGCTCATTTCAAACATGAAGTGGAACGGTATCTCAAAGCCAGCGGATTAAGTTTTACCATTTTGCGCCCCACCGCGTTTATGGAAACCCACGCCCACGCGATGCTCGGCCAGTCCATTCTGGAAACGGGCAAGGCAACGCTTTTCGGCCAGGGAAACGCCCCGCGCAATTTTGTGACGGTGGTTGATGTGGCTGAATATGCACTGATTGCCTTGTTTGACGACAAAGCCAAAGGGCAGACCATCGAAATTGGTACGCCAGAAAATTGGACGAATAGGGAGGTTGCAGAGTTGTATGAAAATTTGTCTGGGCGTGAAGCGAAAATATCACACGTGCCGCGTGGTATGCTGCGGGTAATGTCTGTGTTGTTACGGCCGTTTCATCCCGGACTCAGCCAGGTGATGCAGTTCAGCCTCTGGACCGACACAACGAATCCAACCTTTGACGCCAGCGAAACGCTCAAAGAGTATCCAGTCCAACTAACCAATCTTGAAGATTGGGTGCGGCAGCAGGTTCAGGTTGATGTCCCGGCTCATGAAGGCTAAACCACGCTCCCAGTTGTTTACGCTGCGGGTGTGGGTGGAGGATGTGGGAAACGGCCGTACTGAAATCCGCTGTACCCTCAAACACGTTTCCACTGGTGAAACCATCCACTTCCGCGACTGGGCAACCTTCATCGCTCATATTCAAGCAACATGTACACATAAAAGCTCTAGTGCTAGTTAGGCAAATCACAAAAAATGATTTGAGATAAACAAATCAAGTTCATGTGATTTGCCGCATATAGTTACTTTCAAAATTCTTTTGGTTTTTACATAAAAAGAATAAAAACACTTTGTGGTTCCAGGAAGTTAAAAATGCCAAATGTTCACGTAAAAACATACAGTTTATTTCTCATCGTCATATTAGTTTCCGCACTTTCCATTATGACAGCGTTTCCCATCATGGGACCTCCGCCATCAGACTTTGACCTGTCGGTCTCCCAACTTATATCTGTGCCAAACGCCGACGTTTGCGGGGCAATCACCACGGATACAACCTGGGATTTGAACGGTAGTCCCTGGGTGCTCACTTGTGATATTACCGTTGCCGCAGACGTTGCTCTGACTATCGATCCTGGCGTCGTTGTCATGGGCCAATCAGCAGCCATGTTGACGGTAGAAGGGCATCTGCAAGCTGAGGGAACACCAACACAGCCTGTTATTTTCACATCCAATGATGACACATTTAACGGGAATACTTGGGGTGGTATTCACTTCAAAAGGGGCACAGGCGTATTAAGCCACACTGTCATCCGTTATGCTAGCCATACTCTATTTGCGCATAACAGTAGCATTACAGTTGACAATGTGACATCAGGTACTGTCCACATAAAAGACAGCCAGATTGTAGAAAACAAATACACAGGCCTTTATGCCGTTAACAGCAACGTTGTTATTGACAGCTCTATCATCAAAGAAAATGGACTATCTGTAGATTTTGAGACTGTTTATGCGACGAGCAGTACCATCACGGTCACAAATACGATCTTCCAAGACAATTTCGGATACGGATTGTGGACAGAAAATGGCACTGTGCTGACAGCTGCCAACAACACTTTTTCTAATAACGGTAACTATCCCCTGGTGATAGAATCAGCTAATCTACATCGTGCGTTAACTGATCATTCCTTTAGTGACAATACGCCCAATCGAATTTTTGTAGAAACTGGGTCTATCATCGCCAACACCACATTGCCAGTGAGTGTTGGTTTAGAAGGTTATGAATTGGGTACACACAATTCTGATCTCCTGCTAAAAGTTCCCTCAGGTCTTACACTCGTGGCGGAACCAGGGGTGAAGTTGATTGGGCAATCAGCAATAGGGATTATGGTAGAGGGGCATCTGCAAGTTGAAGGAACATCAGCACAGCCCATTATTTTCACATCCAATGATGACACGTTTGACGGAAATACTTGGGGCGGTATTCACTTCAAAGGGGGCACGGGCGTATTAAACCACTCTGTCATCCGTTATGCTAGCCATACTCTGTTTGCGCATAACAGTAGCATTACAGTTGACAATGTGACATCAGGAACTGTCCATATAAAAGATAGCCAGATTGTAGAAAACAAATACACGGGCCTTTATGCCGTCAACAGCAACGTTGTGATTGACAATTCTATTATCAAAGAAAATGGACTTACTGAAGATTATGAAAGTGTTTATGCGACAGGCAGTACCATCACGGTCACAGATACGGTCTTTCAAGATAATCTCGGATACGGATTGTGGACAGAAAGTGGCACAGTGCTCACTGCTACCAACAACACTTTTTCTAATAACGGCAATTATCCCTTGGTGATAGAACCGACTAATCTACATCGTGCGTTAACTGATCATTCCTTTAGTGACAATACGCCCAATCGGATTTTGGTAAGTGACGGCGAACTGATTGCCGATACAAGTTTACCTGCCATCAATGGTTTAGATGGGTACGAATTTAAGGAAAATTTAACCGTACCAAGTAACATCACGCTCATGGTAGGGCCGGGTAATAAACTGTTTTGGCGTGGGCAACGGCTCTTCGTTTACGGCAATTTGATTGCTGCTGGCATTCCGTCATCGCCCATTTACTTTACTTCTCGGTACGATAACAATTTATCACGATGGGAGGGCATTTCTCTAGTTGATGGTTCGGCTCGATTAGAAAACACGACAATTCGTTATGCCGGAAGTGATGGGCTGGTTGTCAACGATAGCCAGATGGATCTCTATCAAGTAACGCTTTCCGAGAATCTCGCGAGCGGACTGTATTTTACAGGGAATTTAGGCCAAACAAACATCGAAGAATCAAAATTCATCGACAATCGTTATGGGATAAGCAACGATACCGGTACAGAAGTAGATGCCCGCAACAGTTGGTGGGGACATCCATTTGGTCCATACCATCCAACTTTAAACAGTGATGGGCTTGGAAATGAAGTCAGCGATGATGTGTTATTTGATCCTTGGTGGCAAAAAGTAGATGGCCCTAGCCGAAATGATTTGTTCACCGAAATTATCGGTGTATCAACCGCCAATCCTGGTCAACATGTAGATTATGCGATTTCTTATGCAAATTACATGACAGAGACGCTTGAAGATGCGGTACTGATTATGGATCTGCCATATGATGCCGACTATGTTCATAGCAGTCCTGAAGGCATCTATTGGCCGGAACGTCACCAACTCTTTTGGAAATTAGAAACAGTCCCCTCTGGTACAAAGAATGTTGTTTCATTCCAAGTGCGCTATGAATGGGGGATTCCCATTGAACAGGAAGAACAGATGATAGCCATTCTCACTGGCACTATTGCAGAGGGGAGTCAACAAACGGCAAACAACATGACTATGGCCAGTGGTATTCCTGCAATGATGTCTGGAGTTTACCTGAGCTATCAACCGGTGAAAGTAATAGCGCGGGAAGAGTTGACACTTGATGATGTCATGACGGAAAGGCAGTCTTTTCCTGAAATAGATGTCTTATATCAGGAAGCAATGAACGAGGGCTATATTTACGGGACAGCTCACCGCCTGACATTGGATAATGGTTCGGTTATGACACAAATTATTCTTATGCATATGGAGCAGCGAACTGTTATCTTTTTACGCCACCTTGATGAAAAGATACTGGCATTCATAATTCAACCAACACAAGTTGTAATCAAGAATAGCACAGGTGGTTTGACCTATAATTTGCAAACCCATACCCATATACTTTTTGGAGATTGGGATTCGACAGCGGTCAATAATCTATTAATGGTTCAGGAATTTACTTTTGGCCAATGCTTCAGGAATTGTGTTATCAATCTCATACCGGGAGTTTTGCTAAGTAATTTTTCAAAAAAAGCTCAAGCTATCTTTACTAGCTGGGATTGTACGAAGTGTTACCTTTCCGGTAAGGGAAATTCTTGTGAGAGTTGTGCTGCCGGATTATCAAGAGTTCCAGGTGCCGGAGAAACAGTTGCTTTAATTACCTGCAAGGAGGACTGCGAACGGGATCCAAACTCTCATGCTTGTACTAACGATAAGTATCAGTGTAATACCGGTGGGTTCTGGGGTTTGCTAGGTCGTGATAGTGTAGAAAGATGTCCCTGTGACCCAATCCTTGGACGATATACAACCTGTGAAACTAGACGTGTATGTGCACTCAATGAAAAATGCATTGAAGGAGCAGATGGGCCACAATGTGGTGAATGCACAGCACCGGAGCCAGAAGAATCCACCACGCTCGCAGCCAGTTTCGATGATGAGCCAACGGAAAATAAATTAGACAGTTGCGCCTTGTTAGATGATGAAGATGATTCGGCCTGCCACCAAGATTCGACAAAGATTGTACGGGCGCGTGACCCCAATGCGAAATACGGTGTTGAGGGAGATGTGCTCCCTGGTCAATTGCTAACCTATACGATCACGATTGAAAATGAAGGGGCAGGTATTGCTTATGGGGTATTTGTTGTTGATAAGCTGAGTGACTATCTAGATGAAACGACGCTGACGATTTATGGAAGCGGCGAATATCTAGCGGCGGCGCATACATTAATGTGGAATATTGGAGAATTAGCACCCAAAGGTGAACTCGGTTCAACAGATGTCGTTTCGTTTACGATACAAGTTAAGCATGATGCTGCCAGCGGATTAGTTATTCTTAATGATGCGGTCGTTCATTTTCCTAGTGTTCCTGAAGAGACAAAGACTAATACAGTCGTGAATGTTGTACAAGAGTTAACGGCCGTTCCCCAAACGCTTCAAACCGAATCAGGCCATCCCCTTACCATTACACTGCAAGGTATGGACATCGCTAACAGCTCCTTAACTTACCGCTTGGTAGACACCCCATTACACGGCGAATGGGAGGCGATGCTGCCTACCCTGGTTTATACACCAGACATCAACTTTACCGGTTCAGATTATTTACGCTTTAGCGTGAGTAATGGCATTACCGAAAGCCGGCCAGCAGCGGTGCAAATCGAAGTGTTACCGGCAGAGGACGATGCCACACCACCAGAGGTAGTCTGGACAACGCCTGGAATTGGTGATTACCTGCCCGAAACCAGCATCACTCCCTATCTGACAGATGCGCATGGCCCACTGTTTGCACCGGTTATCCTGGTCCAATTTTCGGAGGCAATTAACGCGGCAACGGCTACAACAAACAACATCACTTTGCAAGATGACAAGGGACAGTTCTTGGCAACCAGCATCATTTACGATGAAGAAATTAACCAGGCTGCCATTCTATTACGAGAACCTCTGCAAATGCCGATGACCTACACGGTTGTCGTAAAGGAAGACATAATAGACTTACGTGGTAATAGCCTAACTGATGGATATATCTGGCATTTTCAAACAGGAAATCCATCGTTCAATGTCTATCTTCCCATTGTTATTAAATGAACCTTTTAGGGCAATCGCATATCCACCCCGCCAGGGACTAAACCCCCTGGCTACGAGATGAAAGCCCTTTCAGGGCTAAGAACCTTAGCCCTAAAGGAGCTTCCATCTCGTAGCTGAGGCGTTTACTCTTAAGCGGGGTCGGCTCTGTTATACATATATTTCCAGTCGAACTTAATAGAAACATTCAGGAAGGAGTCAAAAATGAATAAAAAACGTGCTTTAGGAATAACGGCCGTTCTCATCACGGTCTTCAGTACGATTTTTATACTACGATTTTGGATGACTGCTCAGGCGCTAGACGGTCAAACTATGCAGGCGGGAGCGCCAACCCAAATCAGTTTCCAGGGCTACCTGGCAGATGACAGTGGGCAACCATTAGACGGTACAGCTGCGCTTCAGTTTGACATCTATGAAAGTGCTGCCGGGGGTGCATCCTTATGGCAGGAAACACATGTGAGTGTGCCTGTTAGCAACGGTTACTTTGCTGTTTATTTGGGCAGCATCAATCCGTTGCAGCCGTCAATTTTCAGCCATCCCACCCGCTATTTGCAAGTTAGTGTGGATACCGGTTCTGGGTTTGTAGCAATGCCGCGCCAGCAGTTTACGGCCGTTCCCTATGCCCTCCAAGCCGAAAATGCCAACCAGGTTTCCTGGAGCGGCATCACCAACCTGCCGCCAAACTTGAACGGTGGCGAAGTATGGTCAATGCACGGCAATAACGACATTGATCCCAACACCCATTATCTGGGCACAACCAATGCCGTAACCCTAACATTGGCTGTCAGCGGAACGACAGCTTTGCGTTTGCTGCCAGCCGTAGACGGTGAGGTTGTCATGCCCAATATTATTGGCGGCGCGTCTAGCAATCAAATACTTTATGGCAGCAGTGGTGTAGTCATTAGTGGCGGGATTTCTAACACAGTCAGCAATTATTTCGCCACTGTGAGCGGGGGAAGGCACAACACAGCCAGTGGCACAAACACCACTGTGGGCGGGGGAGCGCATAACACAGCCAGTGGCTCAGACGCCACTGTGGGCGGGGGAAAGCATAACACAGCCAGTAGTGTTTACGCTACTATAGGCGGGGGGCGTAATAATACAGCCAGCGGCTATTTTGCTACTGTAGGCGGAGGGCTTTACAACACAGCCAGCGGCGATCACAGTTTTACTGCCGGTCGTCTCGCTCACGCTGCTCACGATGGCGCATTTGTTTGGGCAGATAATCAAGCTATCACTTACACGTCCTCGGCTGAAAATCAATTTGCTATTCACGCTTCCGGCGGCGTAACATTGGCAGTAAATGCCGGACCGGATAAAGCAGTGCAGGTAGGGGAACGATACCGAGACAA
>QQUD01000690.1 GCA_008501785.1 Chloroflexota bacterium | reverse complement strand
CGTTTTTACCGCGCCGATAAATCACGCTCCCGCACAATCGCCGGGGTTGGACTTGGGTTGTCGCTGGTGCGGTTGATTGTTGAGTTTTACGGTGGGGAGATTTGGATCGAAAGTGAGGGTGTGGGGATGGGAACGGCCGTTCACATAAACTGGCCCTGCTCCTAAGTGCGACGCACCTCAGAGGTGCGTCGCACTAATATTCACCTTGACACCAAAATAATATTTTGCTTATAATGTGGGTGACTGCCCACCCATTTACTATCTCGAGGCAAAAAGGAACAACCATGGCACGTTTCGCCACATCAACAAGGGACGAAATATTAACCGACAACAGGCACAAACTGCTGCAAGCAGCAGCCGCAGAAATTGCACAAAAAGGATTTTCTGCAGCAAACATCAATAAAATCTCCTTGGCGGCTGGATTTGCGAAGGGCACCATTTACAACTATTTTTCCGGTAAACGAGAACTGATGTTGGCATTGATCGATGAAGTGGGTTGTACTCACACCCGGTACATTGTCAATCAAGTTGAGATGGAAAACGACCCTACCCAAAGATTGGCTTGCTTTTTCAGCGCCGGTTTTAATTATGTCAAACAGTACCCCAATCAATCACGCATCGCCATCAATGTAATTTATGGTCACGATGATGTGTTCAAACAACGAATATATGCAGCCTATGAAGACCTGTTTGCACTGCTGATCAACCACATCGTTACAGATGGTGTGGAGCGAGGTGAATTCAAACCGGTTGATGTGGACATGACAGCCGGTTTTCTGATGAGCCTTTATCTGGGAAGCTGCTCACAAATTGGTATAGGTGGCAATATCTGGTTTAATCCGGATCAAGTGGCGGCATTTGTTTTAGAAGGGCTGCGACAAAGGTAAAATATCATGACTGAAATTGTGACATATTCATTGAGAAACGGCCGTAACCAATCCACCCAATACTACCAAGACATCGCCACCTTCACCAACACCTTCATCGCCGAGGCAAAAAAACAAGTTGGCACAATTGTCATTGCCTTTCAAAACCACATCGAATCAACCAACCGCGAAACTCCACGCTCATTTGCCGAATATGCCTTTGAATTGCTCACGCTATGCATTCTTTGGCAAACCTATGCCGGTGAAGCGGTTGGTAAATCCCCAACAATGGAAAAGTTGCTCATCAAATTAGTCAAATTGCGCCGCAAAAATGCGTTTTTGAAACCGGCAGTCGATTTTGTACGCGGTTTACTAAACTTTTTCTTGCGATCTCAAAAACAAGCATCTGACTCTTTCATCAACCCCACCATTGAGAATCTCGATCAACTACTGCGCTGGATGTCCGCCACTGGCGATTTTAAAGAAGAAGTACGGCGGCTTCAAGCGTGGCGAGATTTCTTTGCAACTCAGCCCGCACAAGAAATTGGAAAATATTTAGATCAATCGTTCTCATTTGCAAAATGGTTTGAAGCAGACAGTTTAACCACACTGGGCAACTACACGCAAAATGTCGAGCATTTCCTCACCGAAACACACCCCAGTGACTATCGTTGGCGAGAGGATTCGATCTTTTGTGGACGGCAGCGAGTGGAATATCACATGAACATGGTGGGAGCCGAAATTTTGAACCGCTCGTTTCGTGAAGACTTTCTGCAAACGAAACGCAAGCTGGTTTTGTTGCCACCATGCATGAAGGCAAGACAAGACGGCCGTTGTGAAGCCACTGAAACACCGATGGGCGAAAAATGCAGTGCGTGTGAACCGGGATGCCGCGTCCACCAAATAACTCAGCTTGGCAAAAAACAGGGCTTCAATGTACTGATTATTCCCCACGAGCTAAATATATTTTCAAATGGAAATGCCTCCCTTAAACAAGATGAACCATTGGGCATTGTGGGCGTGTCATGTCCGTTAACAAATGTAACTGGCGGTTGGGAAACAAAAAGGCTCGGGGTCCCGGCACAAGGGATTTTATTAGATTATTGTGGCTGTAACTGGCATTGGCATCTGGACGGGGGGATTTCCACCGATATTGATTTCAAGCAGCTGCAAAATGTAATTGGCGATCAAGTGCGACCCACCTCGGAGGTGCGTCGCACGTAGGCATCACGTTCCATATACTGTTTCAACGCTACAAGTCGTTTGGTTGCCGACCGGCGCAGAATCAATGTCATGAACGGGGTGGCGAGTCGAAACGGCCGTTAACTGACCCTTGAATATCCCGCGCCCACCTATTATCATAAACAACACTCAACAACACAACACGACTCATTCCCCCAACCCATTCTGCCTAAACAATGCAGGACAAGAGGCACACGCATGATGAAAGTGAAAGGGTTTGTTATTGAACCGGGCGCAAATCTAGCCAAAGCCAATCTCTTCAAAACCGATTTACGACAGGCTGAATTGCAGCGTGCCAACTTGCGGCAAGCTGAACTGAGTGAAGCATACATGAAATGGTCTGATCTCAGCGAAGCAGACCTGCGCGGCGCAACGCTGCAATCAACCGATCTGCGCAGCGCCACCATGCGCGGCTGCAATCTCACCGAAGCTGACATGACCGAAGTGCTGCTTTTACGCACAGATTTAACCGGCGCAACGCTGGTGGATGCCAAACTGCAATGGGCCAATCTGCAACATGTAGACCTACATGGCGCTAATTTACACCGTGCTAACCTTTCACGCGCACGGCTAGAACGCAGCCTGATCAGTAAAGCCAACTTAAAGCTTGCCATTCTCTACGGCGCAAACATGATCGAAGTGGATTTACATGAATCTGATTTGAGTGAAGCAAATGTCAATGCCGCAGACCTGTTTTGGGCTAATCTGAAAGGCGCGGTATTGTTTGGTGTAGATTTGAGCAGTTCACGTCTGCGCGGGGCCAACTTGTTTGGAGCCGACCTGCGGGAGGCGAATCTGCGCTGGGCTAATTTGCGCGGTGCTAATTTGGAAGATGCCGACTTGCGTGGGGCGGACTTGAGGAATGCGATTGTTTCGGATGAACAGTTGCGACGTGCGAAAAGGGTGGAGCGTGTTATTTTGCCGGATGGCAAAGTGGTTAAATGAGCCGACTCCTCCCCTCGTCATTTCCCCCACAACCCCTTATACTTACAGGCGCATTTTTCTAACCAAAACGGGGATTGTACCTTGTTTTATTGCCACAAATTCTTGCTATTTTTGGCATGGTTCAGAAATCAAAGAAACTTGCTTAACAATTTGTAGGGCGATTTTGTAAATCGCCTCAAGAACGATTTACAAAATCGTTTTACAATTTGTAAAGATGACTTTAGTTCAAAATGAACCATGCCCTATTTTTCATTGCGGTTTGGATAAAATAGAATTCACATTTCAACGAGATTCAATAACAAATGAACCCGAAGTAAATCTGTATCACCTCGATTCTAGAATTCATAGAGATACTTTAAATATGCTGGCAAAGGATTTAGTCAATGGTGGGTTTAGGCTATTAATTATCAGGCAACAAAACAAATGCGGTGGCGGCCTATTTGAAGCTGTGGCGCGAGTACCCAAACAGCCCATACGCAATCATGGCCCAAGCCAAATTACAACCAACCCGGTAGGGGCGGGATAACGCGGGCATCATCTGGTCGAAGCAAACAACCTTGTCTCCGCGTTATCTCGCCCTGATGCGTCGGGTCATCAACAAGAGGGGCGGGATAACGCGGGCATCATCTGGTCGAAGCAAACAACCTTTTCTCCGCGTTATCTCGCCCTGATGTGTCGGGTAATTGATAAGTAGGGTGAGGCAAGCGGGAGACAAGGTTAGGGTGGTTAGGAAAAGTGATTTCCCGCTTGCCGCACCCCTACCAATAATTGAAGGAACGATCAATGAAATTTCGTACATTATCACGCGATGAAATAAATAAACTCATGGAGCTTGATCGCACTGAGACCATTGAGCATATTTATTACATGCGTGACGGCAAACTTGTTTTGGAACCAGAACATTGGGATGTGTCAGATTGGAGCGACGCATCCAAAAATGAGCGCATCGCCGATTTGCAAAATGTTTTTGACAAAGGTGCCACCTTTTTTGGCGCATTTGAGGGCGACAAATTGGCTGGCATGTCTGTGCTGGATCACAATCCCGTTCGCACTGGCACAGATCGGCTCAATTTGGAAGGGCTGTGGGTCAGTCACGAGTATCGTGGCAAAGGTGTTGGCAAGACATTGTTTCAAATGGCCGCCCAGGAAGCACGTTCTCGCGGGGCCAAAGTGATGTATGTCTCAGCAACACCTTCTGAAAACACCGTTCATTTTTATCAAAGATTAGGCTGTCAATCTGCCAATCCGATTGATCCAACCCTGTTTACAAAAGAGCCGGAAGACATTCACTTGGAGTTGGTTTTGTAGAGATGCGTGTTGATGAATGTGCTAATCTCGGACATTGCTGCGGTGGCTTCAGGAAACATAGGAGCCATCAGCGGATAACAATGGACCATCCCTTCGCTGACGCGTAGTGTGGCATCGACACCAGTTTGTTGCGCCTTTTCTGCAAAGCGAATGGAATCATCACGCAGCACTTCGTCATCACCGGTGATGATCAGCAGCGGCGGTAGTCCGTGCAGATCTGCGTACAGCGGCGAGATGCCAGGATTGCCTGGATCGTTGTCCCCTACGTAATAGCTGCTGAACACGGTCCATGATCCCATCGGCGAGAGGCACAGTTTGGCCTTTGTCTCGTAGGATTCACCCGTGCATTTCAGATCAGTCCAGGCAGATAAGGCGACACCAGCCGCAGGCAACGGCAAGTTTTGGTCACGAATTGCCAGCAGCAATGCTAAACACAATCCACCACCGGCCGATTCGCCCATAATCACGATGTTTTCAGGTAAATAGCCTTCTGCCAACAGCCAGCAATACGCTTTTACAGAATCATCTAGCGCGGCTGGAAATGGGTGTTCGGGTGCTAGACGATAATCGAACTGCAAGGTTTTCACGCCACAACTTTTCACCATTTTGCTGACGATGGCGCGGTGATCGGTGCAGGAGCCGGAGATGTAGCCGCCGCCGTGTGTGTACAGAATCACTTTTTCTGGTGAGGCATTGGTGGGGTAAATCCATTCGGCGGTCATGCCGTCAATGGTGGTTGGTTGGAGTTCGATGTCTTCGGGCAGTTTGGCCATGGCACGGCTCATGCGTTCGGCTTCGGCGCGAAATTGGGGGATGGATGTGTGTTCGTCGATTGTGTCTGGTTTGAGACGCAGGTGTAGGAAGTGGCGGTTTCTGAGCATGAAGTTGATGAGTTTGCTGCGTGTACTGGGCATTTTTGTTCTCCGTTTTGAAAAGAGGGGGCGAGACAGGTCGGAGATAAGGTCATTTACTTTGGAAAAGGTGTTTCCGACCTGTCCCGCCCGTACGTTATTGTTTGGTGAGGTAGGCTTGTTTGCGGCGTTCGATTTCGGCGCGGGCTTCGGTGAGGATTTGGGTGGGGTTGAGGTGGTTAACGGCCGTTTCAAACCCCTCCACCCCCATCCCACTTTCCGCAATCTGATACGTCGCCCCATTGCTGCTGCGCGAAACATAACCCGCATCCACCAATCTGCGGCGCAGCGTGACGTGGTCTAGCAACTGGAATGTGCCGATGTGGTCTACCCAATGCTTGAGTTTGGCGTTGATTTCTTTTTCGGTGAAAACGGCCGTTTCCCCCAACGTCAACATTACACTCTTCAACAAAACATGCTGGTCCATCGCTGCTTTCGGGAAATCAGATAAGCCGCTGCGTAAACAAAGCTTCACTAATCGCTTTTTGAATTCATTAGCATTCATCAATTTTTCATTGATATTCATTGGTTCGTTATTTTTCATTGCTTGCACCTGTTAAAAATAAATCAACCAGTTGCTTAATCACCATCTGGTCATTGAAATTTTCGGGGTCCTTATAAAACTGCTTCACAACTTCGACAAAATAAGCCTCAAACATATCTTCCAAAATATGCACCGGCACATCGCTGCGCAGCTCACCACTTTCTCGGCCAAGTCTCACAATTTCACTGCCAATCAACGGCAGCCCGCTTTTCGGCTCGTCTCGTTCCTGCAAAGAGACTAACTGCCGCAATTGGTAAACGAAATACTTTTCAAAAATCTCTTTTTGTGCCCGGACGCCAACCATTAGCTCAGAAAACACGATCATCATGCGCGTTCGCGTGTCTGGCAAGGCTGGCAGCCGTGCTAATCGTTCACTGTTTTTTTCAACCGATGTGCGCCGAATGAACTCGCTGACAATCGCTTCTTTAACCGAAAAGTAGTTGTAGAGCGTCCCTTTGGCAATGTCTGCTTCTTCGGCAATCTGCTCCATTGTGGTCGCATCATAGCCATGTTCTCGTATGAGCTGCATCGCCGCATTCACGATGCTCTGCTTGGTTCTCTCTTTTCTACGCTCGGTCCGACTGGTAGCCGGCGGTTTTGGGCTTTTCAATACAGCACCTCTTTGCACATCGTCTATTTTTATACGCCGTTCAATTTCGAACGACGTTTATTTTAATTCAAGCCAATCATTTTGTCAACTAGGAAAGTGAAAATCTGCAAATGGTTAATATTGATTCATCGACAATAAAAGAGGTATGATATTTAAATAGAATGATTGATAACGGCCGTTTCCACCACTCATACATTCTGAAGGAGAGTTCAATGTTTCAGGTCAACTATCGATTGTTCTTTATGCTTCTCTTTATTGCGCTTACCAGTTGTCAACGCATATCGAACAACACGCTTGAGCAAACTAACATTTCACCCAACCAAATCACCGAAATAGACACATATTTGAGCCAATTGACCCAGGAACATACATTCAGCGGGACCGTCTTGATTGCACAGGACGGAGAAAAACTGCTCAACAAAGGATACGGACTAGCCGACACCGAAAAGCAAGTGCCGAACAGTTCGCAAACCAGGTTTCGTGTTCACTGGATCACCATGCAATTCACCGCTATGGGAATCCTCATGCTGCAAGCAGACAACAAATTGAATGTAAAAGACCCCATTTGCGATACCATCCCCAACTGCCCTGATTATTGGCAAGGCCTCACCATCCACCATCTTTTAACCCATACAAGTGGTTTATCAGAAGCCATTCATTGGGGAAACCAATCATCTGATAACGAGAAATCGTCGCTGCAATTCATTGAGCTAATCGCGGATGATCCCCCCTACTTTCCTCCCGGCGAACAGTTTCGATACAGTATGAACGGCTACATCGTACTCGGCCACATCATCGAGCAGGCATCCGGGCAGCCATACAAAACATTCAAGCAGCAGCGCATATTTGAACCATTGGGAATGAAAAACTCCAGTTTTGCCCAAGGGGAATCAGCTATTGGTTATGACGCCTATGGAACCCCAGCCCCAACCCCAGATTTACTGTACCAATTTCCAGCCAGCGGACTTTATACAACGGTTGAAGATTTATTTCTGTGGGATCAGGCACTTGATGGTGATCAGCTTGTTTCACAGGAATATCTGGACAAGATATTCACCAGATATGCACGCACACCCAGCATGGATTTTAAGGATTCGGATTATGGTTATGGTTGGTTTATTGGTCATCTATTTGATCGACCCGTACATTTTCATGGCGGGCTGACACCCGGATATACGGCCATGCTGATGCGTTTTCCCAGTGAACATGTAACTATTATTGTGCTGCGTAACTACGGCATTCAAATCTATGATCGCTTGGAAATCGATCTGGCCGCAATGATTTTCGGCGCAGGTCCACTGTAGGTTGATACATGATCCCTCATCAAAACAAAATGGATAAACAAATCAATATTGTTGAAAAATGGGTCAGACGAGC
>QQUD01000444.1 GCA_008501785.1 Chloroflexota bacterium | reverse complement strand
CTGATTTTTCATCTGCACTAATTTCTGTTTTTAAAGCTTTGTCTAAAAGCCGACTCTTTACAATTTTATCCCAGCATTGTGGCTGGTCACACACATATGCACCACGGCCGTTTTGCTTACCAGTCGGGTCTACGATGACCCCGTTCTCTGTTCGCACCAGTCGCGTTAGCTGACGCTTGTCACGTTTTTGCCGACAAGCAATACAGAGTCGCTGTGGTATATGCTTATTTCGAGCCTGCTTTTTTATCTTACTCATATAAAGTTATAGGGTAAGCTCTTCACCTACCCTATTTTATCTACAAATCGTCTATTTCAAACTCTTCCCAATCGGGACGTCTGCGACTGCCCTTGCGTTTCCGTTTAGCGACCACTTCTCCAGCGTCTTCATTAAAGACGAGTTCGCGGCGCTTGCGCTTGCCTTTTTTGTCGTCGTCCTTGTCATCAGCAGGTTCTTGCTTGTCTTGACGAACCACCACAACGGATGGCTTTTTCTTTGCTGGTTTCTTCGGTTTTGCAACGGGTTCAACCAATGATTTAGACAAGTCATCAATGGGTGCAATGGGTTCGGGTTCAGGTTCGGGTTCAACCTCGACAACTGGTGCTTCAGCGGGAACGGCCGTTTCCACCTCAGCAACTGGTTTGGGTTCAACCTCAACTTCAGCAACAGGTTCGGCCTCAGCCTCAACCTCAACCTCAGCTTCAACCGCTTCTTCAACTACAGCAGCTTCAACTTCTTCTGCAGCAGTTTCATCTGCGCCCTCTACAACACCCTCTTCTGCAGCAGCAGCCTCAGCAGCAGCCTCAGCCAGTTTGGTTGTATAAGCAGCGACATACTCTTTCATTGTATCCAATGCCGACTCACCAAACCCACGGAAATTCAAGAAAACATCATCACCCAATGCCAGTTGGAAGAGTACATCACCGGCCGTTTCAATCTCATTGTCGAGCAGCAAATTATGAATGCGTCCCGGCAAATCAATCGCATCCAACGGATCTTGCCATGCTGCTTCCGGTACGGCCTTCCGCGCTTCTGCACGTTCTTTGCGTATTTCCTCATGTTCTGCGGCACGAGATGCAATAATTCTGCCTTCAATCCCACCCACAACAAAGTCAAGGGTGCGATAATCTTCAGAGGTAATCGGTCGTCCAGCATCTTTCTTCGCCAACACTTGTGTGACTGATTCCAGCAATTGTGTATTTGCAACCAAACCGGGGTCTATCGCCGGGTGGTCTAATTGACCCATTGAGTCGCGAGCTGCTTCTGTCAGACTCTTTATATCAATACGCCAGCCAGTTAACTTTGCCGCCAACCGTGCGTTTTGTCCTTCACGACCAATTGCCAATGAAAGCTGATCGTCTGGAACCACAACAACGGCCGTTTTGCCATCAATTGGACTTTCTTCTAAAAAGACATGCGCCACACGAGCCGGACTTAACGCCTTTGCAATAAACGTTGTCTGTTCCGGGTCCCACTCAATCACGTCAATCTTTTCATCATTCAGTTCACGCACAATGCTCTGAATACGCACACCGCGCATACCTACACAAGCACCAACTGGGTCTACACCAGGCTGCAAAGCTTGCACAGCTACCTTCGACCGCTGACCCGCTTCACGGGCAATGCTCTTAATCTCAACCTGTCCATTATAAATTTCTGGTACTTCCAGTTCCAGCAAACGACGCAGCAAGTTACGATGATTACGACTTACAAAAATTTGCGGTCCGCGATTGGTGCGACGCACTTCCAACACATAAACACGAATCTTGTCATGGGCGCGGTATCGCTCACCATTCACCTGTTGGCTTTTTGGCAAAATCGCCTCAGTTCGTCCCAGGCCAATCGTCACATGCTGCCCACTCACACTTTGTACCGTACCATTGACCAATTCACCTTCTCGACCAGAGAAGTCATCAAATAGTTGGTCACGTTCTGCTTCACGAACCCGTTGTAACAAAACCTGCTTGGCAGTTTGCGCCGCAATACGTCCAAATCCGGCAGTGGTGCTATCGACCATCACCAAATCACCATAGGCAGCTTCGGTGTATCCGGCACGCACAGCCACATCTAGCAGCACTTCTGTACGATTATCAATAATAGAATCAACCACCTCTTTTTCTGCATAGATGGTCGGTTCACCCGTGCGTGGGTCAATATCAACCGTTACTTTTTGCGAACTGCTCACATTTGTGTCACGACGGTATGCCGAAACCAGTGCTGTCTTCAATGCTTCGAAAACATCATCTTTCGGTAAGCCACGTGACTCACAGATTTCATTAAAGGCCAATATAAATTCACTTTTCATTGACTAAACCTTATGCCTCAGAATCTCTAACCTACAAGTTCGATTCAACTTACTCATAAGAAACAAAAAAAGTGGGGGCCGCCCACTTTGTACCAACAAACATCGAACTTTCGCAAGGAAAATTATAACACAGGCACCTATCTGAGGCAAAGAGATTTTGTTAATTTTTGGTAAACGCACATTACCGATACAATTAGGCTATGTTTGATTTTGCCGAGAAACGGCCGTTTGAAACACCACTCGTCATTTTAGATACCGAAACCACCGGATTGCATCCCTGGTTGGGTCATCGTATCGTCGAAATTGGGGCAATTCGCCTCGAAAATGGGCAGGTAATCGACACCTTTAACCAGATGCTTGACCCTGGGCGCAGCATGGACCCAGCGGCAACGGCCGTTAACGGCATCCAAGACTCCGATTTGATTGGACAACCACTTTTTTCAAACATCATTGATGACCTGCTATCTTTTTTAGACGGCGCACTCATCGTTGCCCACAACGCAGGTTTTGATGCCGATTACCTGGGCATGGAACTCTTCATCGACAGCTACGCATCCACCAAACCCTCATTAAAGCTATCTAACCCCTGGCTCTGTACGTTACAATTGGCACGCAAAAACTTCCACTTTGGGCAAAACAACCTGGGCCACATTGCCCAAAAACTGGGTGTGCGCATTGGCCGTGCTCACCGCGCCCTCAACGATGTTTACACCACCTCAGAAGTTCTTAAACGAATGGTCGCTGAACTCGAGAAACAACGAATGAACACCGTGGGCGATTTGCTGCTGGCACAAGGCGGTCCCATTTATGCCACCACGCCAGAGCTGCCATTTTTATCCCCCATCATTCAAGAAGCATTAGACACACAACAATCGTTACGCATTGTGTACAAAGGCCAACGCCGCGAATCGCAGCGCGTAATCACCCCCTTTTATCCCACATACAACTTGGGCAACAGCTACCTGATCGCCCACTGCCACCTCAACGACGAACAGCGCACCTTCCGCATTGACCGCATCGTGGATGCGGAATTAGTCCCTAGTCTCTAGTCCCCAGTCCCTCCAAAGAATTGGTCAAATTTATCAACGACATCATGTAGTGAATTGAAGACAAAATGAGCATGGCTAAAAACGGCCGTTTTCGTATGCTCATTGGGAATCGCCGCCGTCAACATGCCCGCAGAAACGGCCGCTTTGCTCCCCGGCCCCGAATCTTCCAACGCCAAACAGTTTGCAGGCGCAAACCCTAACCGTTCCGCAGCTAACAAATAAATGTCAGGAGCTGGTTTGCCATTTGATACCTCATTGCCACACGCCATCGCACCATTCGTTGGCGATAAATTCAACTGTGCCAAAATTTCATTTGCATGTTGACGCGAACTGGAGGTTGCCACTGCCCAGGGAATACCTCTAGCTGCAATCAGTTCGTGCAGCGGCATCAACCCTGGCATCGCCGTCACGCCTTCCGCCCGAATTTTGGCATAAATCGGACCACGCCGCTCAATAATTTCATCCACCGTGAACGGCAAATCAAACGCTTCACACACCACTTGTGCCGACACATCAGCACGCAAGCCAACAATGTTTTTTACAATGCCGTTAGTGAGTTTGTGACCAAACGGCCGTAACAACTCATCCCACGCCCGGTGCGACAGCGGCTCCGTATCCACCATTAGCCCATCCATATCAAAAATAATTGCATTTCGTTTTTTCAAATTCATAACTCCGTTTGTCAGCTAGTCAGCACTTCAGCATTTTAGCACTTCAGCTTTTACGCTGTTCAGCCCACAACTCTCTCTTAACTAACTCGCTAAAATGCTGACTAGCTAAAATGCTGACTAGCTGACTAGCTCTATTCCGATTAAAATTGTAACCCTAACTCTTAATAGCGAGAAAACCAATGAAACAACTATCCAATAAATTAAGCAATATCCCCCCATCAATGACCTTAGCCGTCAACGACAAAGCCAAAGCCATGCAGCGTGATGGACTTGATGTGATCGCCCTGGCCGGTGGCGACCCCGACTTCGACACACCCACACACATTGTTGAAGCAGCCTATCAAGCCATCAACAACGGAGCCACCCACTACCCCGCCCCCATGATTGGCATCCCCGAAGCGCTTGCAGCCGTCGCTGCCAAAATGGCTCGTGACAACGACATTCATGTCGACCCGATGCGCAACATCATCATGACACCAGGCGGTAAATGGGGGCTGTTCCTGGCACTTTCAGCTATCCTCAATCCTGGCGATGAAGTGCTTATTTTAGAGCCGTACTGGGTATCTTACTCAGCGATGGTGCCACTGGCAGGCGGCATCCCGGTTTCCGTCAGCTTGCCCAGCGACGACAATTTCCGCATTACGGCCGATTTACTTCGTGCCCACATCACACCCAACACCAAAGCGCTCATGCTCAACAACCCGTGCAACCCCACCGGCCGCGTCATGACTTTGGAAGAACAGTCAGCCATCGTCAAAGTAGCTATCGAAGCTGATATTTACGTGATTTCAGATGAGATTTATGAGAAGTTGGTGTATGACGGCCGTTTCCACCACTCCATCGCTGCCGTCCCCGGCATGGCCGACCGCACCCTCACCGTCAACGGACTCACCAAATCCTATGCCATGACCGGCTGGCGTATGGGCTGGCTCGTGGCTCCCGAACCGATCATCAAGCTGGCAACCATTCTCAACGGGCAGTCCGTCTCCTGCGCCGCTACCTTCACCATGCACGCCTGCGCCGCCGCCCTCAACGGACCACAAGAAATGATCGCCCACATGCGAGACTCATACTGCGCTCGCCGCGACTTTATGGTCAAAGCACTCAATGAAATCAACAGCGTATCTTGTCGCTCAATCGAAGGCGCGTTCTACCTGTTTCCCAGCTTCCCCCACAGCAGCAAAAACAGCATCGAACTGGCCGACGCACTGCTAGACAAAGCAGGCATCGCTGGCGTTCCCGGCATCGCCTTCGGCAGCAGCGGTGAAGGCCACGTCCGCTTCTCCATCGCCACCGCCATGACGGATTTGGAAAAAGCAGTGGAACGCTTGGCGAAAATTGCGCATGAGTTGTAGGATAGGAAAGCTTTTTAGCATTTCAGCATTTCAGCACTTCAGCACTTCAGCATTCTGGCTGACTAGCTGACTAGCTGAAATGCTGACCAGCTACCTTAAAGAAAGGAGTTCCAATTGCCGGAGACGCCTGAACTGACACCAGACCAAATTGATCGCGGTCGCTTGCGTGAAGCGATTGTAGATTTATTTAATGAGAATGAACTGCGCACGCTCACATTTGACCTGGGGTTTGATTACGAAAATCTGGCTCCCGGCGGCAAGGCAGACAAGGCGCGGGAATTGGTGGGGGCTAGTTTTAGAAACGGCCGTCTTCTTCACCTGCTCCAGCTCTGCCACAAAGAACGCCCCCATATCCCCTGGGAAAGCTTTACCAAAACGACCCGCGACACCGATGCGCCCTTTAAAGGATTGCGCTACTTCGACGAATCCGACGCCTCGCTGTTTTTTGGGCGAGAACGGATGACGGCCGGTTTGGTGCGCCATTTGGGCCGGTATCCATTTTTAGCAGTAATCGGTGCATCCGGCAGTGGCAAATCGTCTCTGGTGCGAGCCGGACTCATTCCAGCCCTGCGGCGCGGCGAACCGCTCGAAGGTGGCACCGAACCACCCGCTGGCAGTGAAAATTGGCCCGTCCATGTCATCACCCCCACCGCCCAACCATTAGAATCACTCGCCACCAGCCTCACCCGCTCCTCAGAGTCCGTCACAGCCGCCGCCACGCTAATGGATGACATGGCAAAGGATTCGCGCAGTTTGCATCTGTACGTGCGCCGCCTGCTCGATACCAATCCGGCCGACAAGCTGCTGTTGGTGGTCGATCAGTTCGAGGAACTGTTTACATTGTGCCGCAGCGAAGAGCTACGTGAGCAATTTGTGGAAAATTTGATGACGGCCGTTTCCGCCAACAGCCCATCTCCCACCATCCTCGCCATTGTCATGCGTGCCGACTTTTACCACCATTGCGCCGCCTTCCCCAACCTGCGCACCGCACTCGAAACCCAGCAAAAATTTATCGGCGCGATGAGCAATCCCGAACTGCGCCGCGCCATCGAACAACCAGCCAAATCGCGCGGCTACAAGTTTGAAAAAGGGCTAATTGGCCTCATGCTGCAAGATGTGGCCAATGAACCAGGCGCACTGCCACTGCTCTCCCACGCCCTGCTCGAAACATGGAAGCGCCGCGAAAACGACACGCTTACCTACGAAGGATACCAAGAAGCGGGTGGTGTAGCTGGCGCGGTCGCCAAAACGGCCGACACCATCTACGAACAGCGCCTATCTTTGGTAGAACAAGAAATCGCCCGCAACATTTTCATGCGGCTAACAGAACTGGGCGAAGGCACTCAGGATAATCGCCGCCGTGCTAGATTGGAAGAATTAGGAACCCAGGGCGAAGATGGTGATGCCGTTGCCGAAGTGTTGAAAAAATTAGCTGATGCAAGACTTGTCATCACTCGACGGCGCAGTGCTGAAGTTGCACACGAAGCACTGATTCGCAACTGGCCCCGCCTCAAAGAGTGGCTGAACGAAAATCGTGAAGGGTTACGATTACATCGCCGCCTCACAAATGCCACATTTGAATGGGATCAGCATGAACGAGATGCCAGCTATCTGTATCGTGGCAGCCGTTTGACTCAGATACAAGAGGGGCTACAGCATGGCATCATTTCGCTCAATGATCTGGAAACAGCATTTGTGGAAGCCAGCGAAACGGCCGTTCGCGTCGAAGAAAACCGTGAAGCTGCTCAACGACAAGAACAACTACTCCAAGCCCAACGGCTCACGCGTTTACAGCGTATCATTTACATTTCAGTAATTATCTTTTTACTGTTGGCAGCCACAGGCACACTGATTTATACCAATCAACAATCCAGTATTCGCAGCAATGCGACCCTGGTTGCCTTTGAAGCGAATGCGCGTGCCACCGAGCGATCTATATCAACTGAAGCTGCCAAGGTATTAGAAATCGTGCAATCACAATCGGACCTACGCCGTGCCACCATTGAAGCAATGGATGGTTCAATTGCCACAATTGTGGCTGAAACGGTTGCCGCCCGCCCCGTTCGCCAAACGACACCCATCCCAACAGTATCGACCCCAACACCAACAGAACCGGGCAGCACCAGTGAACCAACGCCAATTACGCCGACGGTAACGGAAACGGCCGTTTCCATTCAACCCGTTAGCACCCGGCGCGGCATCGACAAAATGCGAATGATGTACATCCCTGGCGGCACCTTCATCATGGGCACCGATGGTGAACCAGTCGATGCCAATCCAGCACATCCCGTCATAGTCGCGCCATTTTTCATGGATGCAACAGAAGTTACTGTCGAACAGTTTGCTAAATTTTTGACTGCAATTGAAAGCGACGCTTGTTTTGACGTTGAATGTGCAAAAACAGCCCGCGACACAACATTTACACACTTGTTGCAAACAAATATTTCTACGCAAAAC
>QQUD01000344.1 GCA_008501785.1 Chloroflexota bacterium | reverse complement strand
GCCGTCGCCAATACCATCAGCGGCATGCTAGTCCTCGTCCTCCCAGCGCAGCTGGAAGCTGCGCACGAGCATGGCCGCCGCGGCCATGTTGAGCATTTCGGCCATCCAGGGGAAGCGCTCGAAGAAGCGCAGCACCCGCAACAGCGGAAAGCCCTGCAAATCGAAGTAGAAGACGCTGGTCAGCAGTGTCTGCCCGTCGTCGAGCGGCGTAACCGTATGCTTGAAGTAGATGTCCTGGAAGGCGCCGTGCTCGTACTATGCGTAATATTGCTGCCCTGGAACCGAGAGCAAAAACTCAATAAATCTCTCTGCGTTCTCTGCGTTCTCTGCGGTGTTCAAAATGCCTGCGCCAGAAACCATGATCAGTGAACCAGGCCCACCACTAGGTAAGAAATAGTTGCGGGCAGTGAAGCTTTCGCCTTCTTCAGAAAGGAAACGGTAGAGATAGTAATGATTAACAAAACCAACTTCAACTTCACCAGCAGCAACACCAGCTACGATGGGGGTGTTTTTCGGATAGACAATAGGGTTGTTGGCCTGAATGCCTTCTAGCCACTCACTGGTTTTTTCGTCACCCCAAGCGGCGCGCATGGCGGTGACCATTGCTTGAAATGAGCCGTTGGTAGGTGCCCAGCCGATACGGCCGTTCCACTCCGGCTGTGTAAACTCAAAAATATCGTCAGGTAAGTGGGCAGCCGGATCAGTTATTGCCTCATTGTTATAGACAACTACGCGCGCACGACCCGAAATGCCAATCCATTTACCTTCTGCTGAAGCAAATCGCTCGGGTACGGTGGCCAGCAATTCGTCAGGCAGCTCGGCCAGCATACCGGCGGACTGTACGGCGCCTAATCCACCTGGGTCTTGTGCGTAGAACAGGTCTGCGGGGCTGTTTTCGCCTTCTTCCAGCAAAACGCCTGCGATTTCAGAGGTGCTGCCGTAGCGTACTTCCACCTCGATGCCAGTGGCTTCACTAAACTGGTCGATAATGGGCTGCACGAGACTGTCGCTGCGCCCCGAATAGATGACGAGCGAGTTTGAGTTGGTGGTTTCTTCGGATGTGGATGGGGAGGAAACGGCCGTTTCCTCCCCATCTGGTTGGCAAGCTGTCAATAAAAGTAACGTGAACAAAATGGTGGCAAAGTTAATTTTGCGATGCATTTGAAGTCTCCTCAAAATTGTTGATAAGTAAAATATGTGGAGGATTATCAGGTTTGCCTATCAAAAAATCTAGGGAGGGGGTTAATTCCAGACTTTACCATCGATCTGCTTTATGTTGGTTCTGTGTTCATTTGAAGGTTGACTGTGGTTAACTTTGCAGCTTTCGAGAGACATTTATTAAACTGAAATGAAGAATAAAGCCCCTAATGCGAACAGCATAAGCATAAATAGCAGGAACGCGATGAGACCACCAATAATGATCGTGCGCCATAACATGATTCGTAAAACGCTTGAAAGTTGAGCATTGAAATCCTCTGCTTATAATATGCACAGTGCAGCAAAAAGTTACAATTGATTATCACGAATGAGACGAATGGACGAATAAGACGAATGATAAATCGAAATATTTGTGCCATTTGTGATTGAAGGAGTATATCAACATGGGTGTGAAAATTGGCGTGGTGCAACGGGATGAAGTAACGGCCGTTCTCGCTCTTTTGGCTGAAAGTGGGTTACCACCTGAAGGATTGTCAGAACATTTGGCAGCAACGCTGGTGGCACGAGACAATGGCGCAATTGTGGGCAGTGCCGCATTGGAATTGTACGGTCATGCGGCATTGCTGCGGTCTGTTGCCGTAACTGCAACACATCGTGGACAAGGGCTTGGGGTGCGCCTGAGTGAAGCCGCGCTTGAGCTGGCAAGGCAAAAGAGGGTGACCGAGGTGTATTTGTTGACGGAAACGGCCGTTTCCTTTTTCCCAAAACTCGGTTTTCAACAAGTTAACCGGGATGAGGTTCCAGAAGCTGTGCAAATGTCGTTAGAGTTTACAGAACTTTGCCCGGATAGTGCGGTGGCGATGGCGTTGAGGTTGGGGGAATAACGGCCATTTTTTGGGTTTATGCTAAGTGATTTTCATTGAAACAGGCTGCCGAATCACTGTTTTCATCTTTTCTGGTGCGGCGCGGCGGGGGTCACTGAGGTAGATTTCGTGATGTTTGCCCCGATGCACATACCCATTGTCGGCCATAAATTGATGTAATTTGGCAATCGTTGGTGCTTCTTCCGCGTAAGGGCCAATGTGCATGATTTGTACAGAGAGTCCTTCATCAAGTGAGCTAAAGTATACTTTGTCTAAGGCTGGTAAAGTTCTTTTAGCTCTTTTTTCAAATCAATCTTTTTCATATATGACTCCTGATTCAAGATACTATTTGCCAGATGCGAATCGCCTTTCCATTGTTGCCGCCGGTTGCCAGTAACGGCCGTTTCGGGTGAAAAACAACAGGCCCACCAAGCGTTTCCATCATTTCTATGGCGATTTTCCATGTATCTGTTTGCCATAACCGAACTTTGTTGTCGAATGATTTCGTGGCGAGAAAACGGCCGTTTGCTGAAAAAGAGAGTGCGTTTATCCAGCTCTTCTGTTTTGGTAATTTTTTCACTAGCTGCGGTTTTTCTTTTCGGAAACGTGACAATAAAAATCCTCGTGGTTTAGGTAACTTCCAAATGAAAATTTCCATTGAGTTTTTTTGCACAGAGGCTAAATATTGCCCATCTGGAGAAACCTCTAACATTGCAATTTCGTCTGTGTGTTCGGTGAGCGTGTGCTGCAATTCCCCTGCTGCATCCCAAATTCTAATCGTTTCATCTTTGCTGCCGGAAATAATCTGTTTGCCATCTGATGTCATCAATACCTGCGTTACAGGCTGTAAATGACCATGCCACTTCGTTTGCTTAACCGCTTTTGTCAAATTCCACACTTGAAGACTGTTGCCATCCCCTGCTGTCACTGCCCAACTGCTATCTGGCGAAATCGCAATGGTGTTCACTTTATCATCGACATCGTCAATGAACGCTTTCGGTTTGTAATTTTCCAGTTTTAAAATGCACAGCTTGCGACGGCGCAAGGGGCCAGAAATTAGCAGAGCCTCTGTTCCATTGGGCATTGATTTGGCAAATGAAACAGACTTGTTTTTGCTCATTTTATAATTTGCCACAGCTTTATCATCGGCCATATTCCAGGCTTGCAAATCACCATTGAATGTCAGCGAAAGCAGCCGTGCTTCTTGTGGCAGCCAGGAAATTGATTTGATACCTCGTTTAGCATGAACATTCAGGGTTTGACGCAAAATAAGCCTATCAGGGGGCGTGGCCTCCCGGTTTATGATTTCTTTGACGAGGACTTTTTGTGCTTCATTTTGCACGGCTAACTTCTCTTTGTTTTCTCGCTTCTGCTTTTCAAACGGTTTCTCAGTCCGTTCATAAGGTCCATGCTGCTTGAATTCAGCCGGATAATTAGCTTGCATGGTGGTGAGCAGCTCTGGCAATCGTCCCCGGCGTTGTAAATATTGTGGTAATTCCAGGCAGATTCTGTTCAATGATTGGTTATCAGGTGCGTCATTTAAAAATTGCGGAAAATGGCTTGCACAAAATAAATCAAAAGCATCTCTATCCGGGAATGTATTGGACAGCAGCTTGCTCATTTTTGAAATATCGGGATGAGTAGGTGGCGGTGTGGCAACCAATCCTGGAGCGATATAGGCTTCAGACCAGGGTAATTCTGGGTGTATGTGTTGCGCTGCGTCAATGAGTTGGGCTAGCTGGTCTTGTGAGGCGAGCTTTTCTACCAACGGGTGGATTGGTTGTTTGTGAGATGGGTGGAAACGGCCGTATGTTTCTCCCCACCTTTCAGCCAATTGGGTCTGCTCGCCTTCGTCAAAGAAAATGTGCAGCAGTTTTGTGAGCGTGTATGGGTTATGTTGGGGGTCTTGATCGGTGGGGGGCGGTGGTAAAGGCCGGGGTGGTACAGGTTTAGGGGATGGTGAGGGGCGAGGGGGTGAATCGGTGAAAGCAAACGGCCGTGCCTTTAGACATAACGCTTCCAATTCTGATAGGAGTCCCTTTTTCATAGCGTAGAGGACCAATTCCCGCGCCTTGTCTTTTTTGCTTGTGCCACGGATATCCTCATAATTAATGCCTAAGTCAAAACAGATTTCCTTTAATTCTTCGGCCGTAAAGTGTTGATTAATTAGTTTGAAAAGCTCTCGATATTCCACTGAACAATTCCTCCTGACATGATCAATAGCAACAATGTATATCATATCAGCAATTCATTCAGTTGTTGAGGAAAATCGGATTGAATTTGTGGATTTGGGGGTTGAAATGGATTTAAGTAAGAAATTGGTTTCTTACTTAAATCCGTTGCTGCTTAAACTAATTAGGCCCCAGGTGGTGGGTCAACCGGTCCGTTAAACTCCATAATTGTAAATACTGCACCAGCAGGGTCCTGCACAACAGAGAAATTGCCAATTTCGCCAGCAGGGGTGATGGGCATAAGCACATTGCCACCGAGTTCACTCACTTTGGCGACTGCCATTTCTACATTTTCAACAAAAAAGTAAACAGACCAATTCGGTGGCACATCAGCCATCTGTTCATTCATCTGAAACATACCGGCATGGCGGCGGCCACTTTCTGATACTGTGATATACCCATTTTCATCTGCTGTATAGTTCCAGCCAAAAACTGCACTGAAAAACGACTTAGCAGCTTCAACATCTTTGGTTTGCAATTCATTCCATACCAGCGCATTGTGTACGTTAACATATTGAGCGCCAATGTGGTTTTTTGGCTGCCACACACCGACAGTCGCGCCGGTTGGATCCATAAACATTGCCATTCGACCTTCTTCCATTACATCCATTGGCGGTAAAATGACGGTTCCGCCAGCTTCTGCCACACGTGCAGCAACCCCATCAACATCACTGTGCTTGACATAAGAAGACCAGTGCGATGGGATACCTTGTACCTGCATCTCCGCACTTAGCGGGCCCATCCCAGCAACATTTTTGCCATTCAAATTGAACATCGTGTAAAAACCACCGTCATCGATGGGTCTATCTTCAGCTTCCCAGCCAAACAGTCCTGCATAAAACGCTTTAGCCGTTGCCACGTCGGATGACATTAAATCGACCCAGTTAAAAACACCATCTGGATAATTGGTTACAACATGCATCTGATTTTCTCCTTATTAAAAATTGGGTCTTCAGGAATTCAGGAGGAGTGAAGGCTTCGGCCGGAACTGTCCTGGGAGAACAGGCTAAAGCTGCCATTCCAAACGCTACGAAATCCCAAAGAGGTTGAAAATTTAGTTGTGCCATTGGCAGGAATGTTTGCCGCAAGGATGAAGGTATTATAGCATAAAAATAGAACAAATGGTCTATTGATTTTTGAAAAATGAACAATGAATTCTAGATTAATTCAAATTGCATTTTTTACTGGTTGATGTCTCTTCATTCATGGTATATTGTGAAAATTACATCAAGTTAACAAAGAGGTGTTGCATGTTCCGTTTCGATTTTAGACATTTTGTTTTTTTACTGATGTTACTGTTGATTTCTTGCTCTCTAGTTCTTGATCAAACTGTTGAGGCGACTAGTGAAGAGGAAAATGATAACCTTTACTTGCCAACGGTTATGAAACCACTGGCTGCTGGAGCAGAACCGTTGGCTTTGTCTGAGGTGCAGTATTGGGGTTATCAAATTCAAGCGATCAACACGCCTGGAGTCATCGATACATTGGCTGAATCCAGTTATGACATGCTGGTGATTGAGCCAACGCGCACGGATTGGTCGTCGAGCGATAAGTTTTTTGATACGAAAACGGCCGTTTCCCAACTCAAATTCAGCCCTGCCTCCGACAACACGCATCGCAAACTTGTCATCGCCTACATCGACATTGGCGAAGCAGAAGATTGGCGCTGGTATTGGACGTGGTCAACTGGCTGGGATTGCAGCGGTGCCAAACCTGCCAACTGGCCTGACTACATTCTCACCTGTGACCCCGATGGCTGGACGGGAAACTATCCAGTGGCTTACTGGGAAGATGACTGGAAGGACATCATCATTTACGGCCAAAATACAGGCACGCATCCAGACCGTGATTACACAAGCGTGATTGATGAAGTGATCAATGATGGGTTCGATGGTATTTATTTGGATTGGGTAGAGGCGTTTGAAGATGTCACAGTTGCGGCGGCAGCACAAGGAGAGGGGCTTGATCCGGCTGAAGAGATGATTGATTTTATTGCTGAGATGCAAGCGTATGGGCAGACACGTAATCCTGATTTTTTGATTATTCAACAAAATGCGGCGGCGTTGGCAGACGGCCGTTCTCACCTCTTTAACGCCATCGACGCCATTGCCCAGGAAGCAATTTGGTTTGATGGGGATGCCACGGACGATTGGAATGATGCGAATGGGTATGATTTTGTGAATGATGCGTCGTTGACAAATTATTACCTGACCCATTTAGCAAATTACACCGATGCGAATGTGCCTGTTTTTGCTTGCGAATATGCGCTTGGTCATGCTGATGATGCCTACACCAATGCCTCTTCTCATGGTTTTGTACCCTATGTCACCCGGCGCTCATTGTCTCAATTGACAACCACACCGCCATCAGGCTTGCCTTAAAGAACCTCTCAGCACTCGTGATCGTAATCGTCATTCGTGGTCGTGATCGAAAGTGATATCGAACACGAATACGATCACGATTACGAAAACGATCTCGATTAAAAAGTCCGGTTTTAAGCTGTCTCGATCCTGTCTTCCCGGAAGTTGTTCATGATAAAGTTGAATCGCTAAAAGACTTCCGGGAAGATGGTGCTTAATAATTTTTGAGGTGGGTTTTCCTGCGGATTTTTTGAATGATGTTGATCGTGTAAAACGGCCGTTTCCCCCTTGACAAAGCCCAACATTAGATTTATATTAATACCATACTGACCGGTCGGTCAGTTATTTTAAAAAGGAGGATTCTAATGCCTTTTGGCTTATTAATTACACTTTTAATTACAATTGTGGGCAGTGTGCTGGTCACCTGGCTGCTGCCAATGGCGATCAAAAGTGAGCCGCCATATGGTGTCGCTGTTGACATTGCTGCGGGAACAATAGTTGGCGTAATTTGGGCCGTGTTGACCTATCAATATTTGGCCCCATTGATCGGACTAACTGGCTGGCTGCGACTGGTCGGCAGTGCGGCCGATGCCATCGGTTTTGCCGCCGTCATGCTCTGGATTCTGAGACGGATAAAAGCGTAAAAACAAGATTGGTAGGACGCAGACATGTCCTGAGCAACGCCGAAGGATTAACGCAGATGACGCAGATTTGGAAAACAGCATAGCTGCGTCCAAATTCCTCTTAGCTGACAAGCTGATAAGCTGAAATACGGACAAGCTAAAAAAGGAGTTCTATGTCACCCAAACCAGATGTATCAGTAGAGCGTAGACAGCAAATATTTATGGCAGCTATTCGCTGTTTTGGTCGTCAGGGTTATCACAAGACCAAGATGGACGACATTGCTGCGGAAGCTGGACTGAGTAAAGGATCGCTTTATTGGTACTTCAAAAGTAAAAAAGAGCTATTTTTAGCGCTGTTTCAGGAGATCATTACCCAATTTGAGTATTCATGGCAGCAAGTGATTGTAGATGACCGTAAGGGCGCTACTGAAAAAGTGTTGGCAACGTTGAGCCTGTTTCGGGCCGAATTTGATGAGTTAACCTCATTTTTTGGCGTAATGATGGAAGCGTGGGCGCAAACGCTGCATGATGAAGATGTGCAAGCTATTCTCGATGGTTTCTATGAGCCATATGTAAAAATGATGACCAACCTGATTGAAGAG
>QQUD01000003.1 GCA_008501785.1 Chloroflexota bacterium | reverse complement strand
GAATTTGTAGTAGACAAAATCAAAAGGCCGAAACAGCCATTCATCGAGTGTGCGCGGTGGCGGCCAGTCCTCAAAAGTGGTGGCTCCTGGGCCATCGGCGATGATGGCTTTGATTTCGGGATGTTGGGCGGCGGCAATAACGGCCGTTTGCGCCCCCAACGACCACCCAATCACACCAATCCGGTCGGGGTCTACGTCGTCGCGGGATTGCAGGAAAACGGCCGTTGCCCGCACATCCTCCCCCTCAGGGCCACCAAACGGCAGCACATCTCCCTCGCTCTCACCATGCGCCCGCAAGTCTAACAAAAAAACACCATACCCATGCTCTGCCAACAATACTGCCGGTTCCAACATGCTCACCCGATTGCTGTTGATACCATGCAGCGCAATCACCGCCGCGCCATTTGTGGATGGAATGTACCAGCCATGCAGTGTCAGATTGTCGGCCGTTTCCACCGCCACATCTTCATACGCAAATCCATAATCAGCAGGCGTTTCACAGCATACCGGCTGGCGGTTTGGATGGGCATGTGCATACGCCAGCGCATACGGGCCATACCCATATTGCACAAACAACCACCCCACCACCACACAAACCAACAAAAACCCAAACAAATTTCGCCAATACCGTTTTTTCGATCCAGCAGAACCCCATATGTTCATATTCATCAAGATTTTAATTTCCTAAGTTGCCGCATGGAGTTGTCATTCCAAGTAACCTATGCCGGGAAGACCCAGCACAGAATAGGGAAGAAATTTGGCCTATCAATGTCATTCCCAGGTCTTCCGAGGAATCTTGCTTTGAGGTCGGGGAATAATGACTGACTCGAAGCAAGATTCCTCACTCCGAAGACAGCCTGCCCTGAGGGCAGCCGAACGGGTCGAAATGACACATCCGTGCCCCCTTTCTTGCAAGGTAGCAACTTTTAAAGCACAAGTTTCTTCTTCCTTTTGCTCAAGCTCTATCCTCTCGCTTCCAAATAGTCCGTGTAGCCGCCGCTAAACTCGGTAAGTTTACCGTCGCGTAATTCTAAAACACGATCCACAGTTTGGTCGAGGAAGTAGCGGTCGTGGGAGACGACCAGCAGCGTACCCACAAACTCTTCCAGCGTTTCTTCCAGCACTTCGATGGATGGGATATCCAGGTTGTTGGTTGGTTCGTCGAGAATGAGCAGGTTTGGTTTTTGCAGGACCAGTTTGGCAAGCTGCAAACGGCTGCGTTCACCACCACTTAATTTATGGATGGGCATCTGCATCTGGTCATAGCTGTACAAAAAACGATGCAGAAACGCGACGGCAACTTCTCGGCTCAAAGCGGCCGTTTGCCGTATTTCGGTGATCAGGTCACGATTATAATCAAGCGTTTCCTGCTCTTGCGCGTAGTAGCCGATTTTGGTGCTGGGGCCGATGATGATACGGCCGTCATCCACCGTCTCCGGCTGCATAATCTGCTTCAGCAAAAACGATTTGCCCACGCCGTTGGGTCCCACCAGCCCCACCCGGTCGCCATGCCACAGCGTTGCGTTGAGACCGTCGAAGATGAAACGGCCGTTTTCCAACATCCTTACCACCTCCATCAACTCAATCACCTTGTTGCTGCCGCGCCAGCCAGCCATGTTCAGCGTCATGCGGCGCTGGTCCGTCACCTTTTCCACCTTGTCCATCCGGTCCAGCATCTTCTGCCGATGCCGTGCCTGCCGGATATGCCGTTCATCCACCACAATCGAGGCCCATTTTTCAAAACGAGCAATCGCTGCCTCTATCTTGGCAATCTCCTTTTGCTGAGCGACGTACATTTGCTGCTGTCGCAGGCGGCGCAGCTCGCGCTCGTTGGTGTAAGCTGTGTAGTTGCCAGGGTAGAGGGTTAAACGGCCGTTTTCCAACTCCGCAATATGCGTCGCCACCTCATCTAGCAAATACCGGTCATGCGAAATAATCACCACACAGCCTTCATAGCTGGTGATAATACGCTCCAGATTTTGTTTGGCCGCCAGGTCCAGATGATTGTCCGGCTCATCTAGCAGCAGCAGTTTTGGCTGCTGCACCAGCAGCTTCGCCAGCATCACCAGCTTCTTTTGCCCACCACTCAAATGCTCAGTCAGCGTTTCCCACTCATCTGATGCCAGCCCGAGCCGAGTCAATGTTTCTTTGATACGGCTTTGATAGCTCGGTCCGCCAAGCTGCTCAAATTGATGCAGCAGCTTTTCATGAGCCGCCATCACTTTATTTAGCTTGTTGGCATTGCCATACACATCAGGTTCGCCCATTTGTTGCTCAAGTCGGGCCATGTCAGATTCTAGTTTGGCAAGTTGGGGAACGGCCGTTAACGCCTCCATCAACACATTTCTGCCTGGGGGCAGCTCCGGTTCCTGCTCCAACCGCCCCCAGGTCAACCCCGACAGCCGAAATATATTGCCATCATCCAACTGCAACTCTTCCGCAATCAACTTCAGCACCGTCGATTTGCCAGCCCCATTCGGCCCCACCAGCCCAACCCGCTGCCGGTTCTGAATCTCCCAATCCAACCCCGCAAAAATCGGCTTACCCGCCAACGAAACCGACACTTTATCCAAATTGACTAAAATTTCTGCCATGATCTGTCTCCGGTAGAGGAACACAGAGTTTCACAGAGAACCACAGAGTTTCACAGAGAGGGAAGAAGAGGAATGAATTGTGAATAGAATTCTTACTTCAAAATTCACAATTCATTATTCATAATTCATTATTTTCTTCATTCTTCTCTCTGTGTATCTCTGTGATTCCTCTGTGTATCTCTGTGTCACTTCTTATCCCAAGAGGCCGAGAGCAAAGATTCTCTCAAACCTCCACTCTCGAAATATGTACAAAAAAAGCCGAGGGTTTCACGCCTCGGCTGCCGAAGATTATGTGCCTCGACAACCGAGAGTGCCACGCCTCGGCTTTGAACTTGCTCTTTTTACTTTACATAAAATCCGAACAGGAGGCGCACTTAACTAAGGTGCGCTTGAATACAGCCTAACAAATACGGCCGTTCTGGCCGTCGTCCCTGTCCAGATACAAAAATCATACCGTAAGCATACCGAATCTACTCAATTCTCGCAAAAAAAATCGAGCAATTAACTGCTTTCCTCAATCGTGATCGTAATCGCCATTCGTGGTCGTGATCGAAAATGAACCCGATCACGACCACGATAAAGCGACAAAGATCAACCAAAAATCTGTGACACCCCCTTGACGCGGTATCTTGATTTTGCTAATCTCCATCCATTGTTTCAAAATCAAATTCCGTTACTCATCTGACAGGAGGAGTCCATGCAAGCCTCATCATTACCAGAATTACGGCCGTTAAGCCTCGGGCAACTGCTAGACCGCGCATTCCGTCTCTATCGGAACAATTTTCTAGTGTTCATCGGCATCATCGCCATCACCCAATTACCTGCAATCTTAATGCAAATAGGATTATCATCCTTTACAGCTCTGGATTCTACAGACGCTTTTTTACAGTCCCAAGACCCGGATGCGATGATCGAATTATTACCAATAATTGGCATTGCGGCTGGCGTAACCATTCTACTTGGTCTTGTTAGCGGGATTTTTGCCATCATTGGCACAGCCGCCATGACTCGGGCTGTCGCAGACAATTATCTGGGAAAATCTGTCACCATCATGGGGTCTTTTAGTAAAATCGGCCGTTCCTGGTTAACACTTTTCGGCACCTTATTACTGATGGGGTTGATTGGGTTCTTTATTGCAATTCCCCTGGTATTAATTGCCATCATACCATGCTTAGGTTGGGCAGTTGCCTTCTTAGGGTTTGTCGGCCTCGGCGCTATTTCTGCACTGTTAACGCCAGTCGTGATTATTGAAAAGCAAGGTGGATTGGACGCTATTAAGCGAGCCTGGGAACTGTTCCGGCTGCGCAGTTGGTGGGTTATTGGCTATTTTCTTTTAATTATTCTGATGGCATATATTGTAATTCTTGGCCCAAGTTTAATTGCCATTTCCATGTTTGGGGTAATTGCGCCATCAGCAGGTCAATTGGTTGCCTCCATTGTGCAACAAAGCGTCACTTACCTCTTCTCGATTATATTTATGCCCATTCAATTAGCAGCAATCACGCTCATGTATTTTGATTTGCGCATTCGCTTCGAAGGATTTGACCTGATGATATTGGCACAATCCGACGATCTTTACGAAAAAAAACCTGAGACATTGCTTGATCTCGAATAAACACATTAAACTTTATAGAATGGATTCCATATCACGGTTTGTTTCACTTCTTTGGGTTTTTGGCTGCCTGCTGATGCTGGCTATGCCTGCACAAACGGCCGTTTCCCAACCACTAACCCCCAACCCCCAATCCCTAACCCCCATTTCAGAAGCCGACTTCTGGCAGCTAATCACCGACACACAAACGGCCGTTTCCACCCTTCCCAACGAATCACCCGAAACGCAGCGGGAACGGCTCGATGCACTAGCAGCGGATTTAATGGCAGTAACGGCCGTTTCCCGCAACGACGGGCAAGTCGTACCCGTCAACCTCACTTTTTTTGCCAACCAATTGCAAGCCGAAGCACCCAATCTTGCACAAATCGATGCCCGACTACAAACATTGCTTGATGTACGCGACCAATGGCCAGAGGTGCAGTTTGATGGGACGGAAACGGCCGTTCTCACCACCATTCTGGCCCAACCCGAATTCATTTACGAAACAGCCGAACCAACCTGGCTGGCCAAACAATGGCAAGCCCTCATGGCGAAATGGCAAGAATTTTTGAGTAGATTCACCTCTCAAAGCAGCACAGAAGGGTCTGGCGGCGTAGGCAGCACCATACTCACCATCATCATCAGCTTGATTGTGGCAGCCATCCTGGTTTACATCATCAACGATTTAGTGGGAGATTTTGCAGGCGAAGCCAGATTAGCCACTGAAGCTGCCGAAAGTGGCGAACCACTAACCGCAGAAGCCGCGTTGCAGCGTGCCCAATCCTATTCTGGCGCAGGCGACTACCGCACTGCCATTCGTTATCTTTACCTATCTGCACTGCTGCTGCTTGAAGAACGCAATTTACTGCGCTACGATCGCTCCCTCACCAACCGCGAATACCTGAAAAGCATTGCCCACCTACCCGAACTGGCTACGATTTTGCGTGATATGATCGATGTTTTTGATCGTGCCTGGTATGGCTTTCAGAACATCGACGAACAAACCTATCAACGCTACGTAAACCAAGTCAACCAGCTCAAGCAGCAAAAGAGGGACGCATGAAACGACTCTCGAAAGATGCATGGCTGGCCATCGGCCTGTTTATTGCGCTGGCAATCGTAGCCACCATTGCTGCCGTGCAAGAAACGCGCAACAAAGCCACTGATCCACCTTTAGCCAGCCATTCAAACGCACCAGACGGCGCGCGCGCCCTCACGCTTTGGCTCGATGAAATAGGCTACAACACCACCACAAAAGTCGCCCCCACCTTTCAAATCCCCCCATCAGCCTCAATCATCATGATGCTGGAACCGTGGACAGGCATTTCCAATTCAGAATTTAACACGTTAGATGCCTGGGTGGAGAATGGCGGCACGCTCGTTATTGCTGGAAATGGCTTCGGCTCAATGCAAGCAATACAGCATTACGATTTTTCATTAAATCCATCTGCGCATCCAACCAAAACGGTCACAATTGAAACGCCGTTGCTTGGGTCACCTGTGATGACAGAATTGGGTGAATTAAACGGCCGTTTCACCCTCCAATCTAGCCGCACCGACTTTGTCATCCACGCCGCAGTCGCTGGCAAGCCCGTTATCGTCTCGCTCACACAAGGCGAAGGACAAGTCATTTTGAGCAGTTGGATACGGCCGTTTTCCAATGCCGGACTCCACGAATCAGGCAACCCCGAACTCATCCTCAACATCCTCAGCAGCGGCGGTACACCTGGAACCATCTGGTTTGATGAATGGCATCATGGCGTGCGTCCTGAAGGCGAAGCCATCACAGCCAGCAACTGGCTGCAGCGCACCCCTGCCGGACGCTCACTCATTTACGTAGCTATACTCATTTTTGGTGCGCTTGTGCTGCGTGGACAGCTTTTTGGCCGCCCCGTGCCGCTGCCCAAAGACATCACCCGCCGCGCACCACTGGAACACATAACGGCCGTTGCCAATCTCAGCAGACGGGCGGGACACAAAACGGCCGTTTTGCAAGATTACAAACAGCGCCTCAAACGCCACCTGGGCTTCCGCTACCATCTCAGCCCCACCCTGCCCGATCAAGCATTCATCAAACAGCTAGCCAATTTCCAACCCGATCTCAACATCAACGAACTGGCAACCCTGCTGCAACAGCTTAACCAAACCAAAATCAGCGAAAGCGATATGGTCCACCTCGCTGCCAAAACCGCCCAATGGCTGGAGAAATAACTATGAATCCAACTCAACTACAAACCATCCACAACACCCTCCGACAAGAAGCTGACAAAGTGCTTGTTGGCCTCGAAGAACCGTTTGAACTGCTCACCATCGCGCTCCTCACTGGCGGACACGTTTTGCTCGAAGGTGTTCCCGGCACCGCCAAAACATTGATGGCAAAAACGCTGGCCCACCTCGTCCAGGCCAAATTCACACGCATCCAGTTCACGCCCGACCTGATGCCCTCCGATATTCTCGGCACCAGCGTCTTCGACCTCAACAGCGGCCAGTTCAATCTGAAAAAAGGCCCCATCTTCACCCAAATCTTGCTGGCCGACGAAATCAACCGCGCCCCCGCCAAAACACAGTCCGCGCTGCTCGAAGCAATGGAAGAGCGCCAAATCAACCTGGAAGGCACCCGTTATGAGCTAGGATCGCCATTCATGGTCATCGCCACTCAAAACCCAATCGAATACGAAGGTACCTACCCACTACCAGAAGCACAGCTTGACCGCTTTTTGTTCAATATCCAAATTCCATACAGTTCATTAGAAACGGACATTGAAGTGCTGCGCCGTTATCACAGTGGCTTTGATGCACATGATTTGGCATCAACAGGGCTGCAAGCCAAGCTGCCGGTAAAAGCGATTCATGAAGCGAGGAAGGCTATTAATGAAGTCGTCGTGGAGGAGGGGATTTTGAATTATATTGCGCAGGTAACGGCCGTTTCCCGCCAATCACCCGACCTCACGCTCGGTGCCAGCACCCGCGCCGCCACCCACGTCCTGCTCGCCACCAAAACCTACGCCGCCCTCCAAGGCCGCGACTACGTCACACCCGACGACGTCAAAACCATCACGCCACCCGTATTCCGGCACCGCATCCTGCTCAAACCCGAAGCCGAAATCGAAGGACTCAACGCCGACGCCGTCATTTCCCGCCTCCTAGCCCAAGTCGAGGTCCCACGCTAAACGCCATCACTGTGCCAGGCAGGGGGCAAACGGCCTCCATTAACCAAGGCCATTCGCCCCCTGCCTGGCACGACTAACAAACCACTTATGCAACTAACACCACGCGGACTACTTCTACTTTTCACCGTCGCCCTGATTCTAGCAGCAGGCACCTGGGCACCTGCCATGCAATGGGTCGCCATCGGCTACCTCCTGCTCCTGCTGCTGCTGCTCTATTTCGATTGGCGCAGAGCTTTATCCGTTGACCAACGCTTCGAAATCCACCGCATCCACGACCAAAAACTGAGCTTTGGAGCCGACAACCCCATCAAAATCAGCGTGCGCAATCGCAGCACCCGCACCACCACCATCCAACTGCGCGACGAACCACCCGACCAATTCCGCATCAGCACCCGCATCCTCGAAGCCACCATCCCCCCCCGCGAAACGTGGTCGGAAACCTACCACGTCCATCCACTGCGACGCGGCGACTACACATTTGGC
>QQUD01000544.1 GCA_008501785.1 Chloroflexota bacterium | reverse complement strand
AGAAAACTACAAAATGTGGCCCTGTCATTCCCGCGCAGGCGGGAATCTACTCGACTACGTCATGGATTCCCGCCTGCGCGGGAATGACAAGTTCCCTATTACCGTTTTATTTTCTTAACGTTCATAATTCGATGTCTGAGGTCTGAAAACATGTTTATGGAGGTTAAATAATTAATCAGGTAATAGAAAAACCACGAATTTTGTCCTGTCATTCCTGCGAAGGCAGGAATCTACTCGACTCAATTTGGATTCCTGCCTTCGCAGGAATGACAAGTTCTCTATTACTGTTTTATTTTCTTAACCTTCATAAACATGTTTGATCTGGCAGACCCAAAATTCATTTTGGGGATTTAGGGCGCAACTTATACAGAGGAGGAGTTTGGTATGAACAATCACGAACGGTTTAAGAAAGCAATCCATTGGGAACCCATTGACCGCATTTTGACTTATGACTTGTTAGACAACCGCGAAATTTTGGTCCAGTATGGTGGTTTTGATGATTCAAAAGAGTATTCTTTTGAAGAATTGGTTGAGATCAATGCCAAGGCTTGGAAAAACATTGGATGTGATGTAACACGTGGCGTTTATGATCCCATCAATCATTGGATGGGCGGCAAAATCACGAACTGGATTCGGTTTTTTGGCGTTGATCCGAGCAATTGGGGCGTGGAGCAGGGTGGCGATACGGCTTGGATTTCAAAACGGCCGTTTCGCACCCTCAAAGAACTCGAAAAACATATGCCCAACAAGCCCGTCTACGAAGAGGTCCGGGAATGGTACCAACCGGTCATTAAAACCATTCAAGAAATTACCAGCCACTACGACGTGACATTCATCGGCGCAGCAGAAGGCCCCATCACCGACGCCTACACCTACATGGACATGGAGCTGTTTGCATTTGCGATTTACGATGCGCCTGAGCTGGTTTCACACATCATGGACTGTACCGGGCTGTTTTCAGCACACATTGCCAGAGCATTTGCCGAAGTGTCTGACGTGCCCATGATGTTTATGGGTGAAGATATTGCAGGCAGCACTGGCCCTATTTTTAGCCCCAAATTTGTGCGCAAAGAAGGGCTGCCGCGTTGGCGATGGATTACGGAGCCGGTGAAAGAGAAGGGCTTTAAATTTATGTATCACACTGACGGCCGTTACGGCAACTTCCTGCCACTTATTTTCGACGATCTGGGTGCGGATGCGCTGAATCCCATTGAGCGCAACGGCTGCAACGACATTTTTGAAATCCGTGATGCATATCCAAATAAACTGCTGTTTGGCAACGTCTGCTGTATGCAAACTTTGCCGCACGGCATGATAGGTGATGTCGAAGATGAAACGCTGGAACTGATTGAAAAGATTGGTCCACAGGAAGGCATCCTGATTGGCTCATCCAGCGAAGTTCACGACTTGGTCCCGGTTGAAAATGCGGTGAAAATGTACCAAATCGTCCACGAATATGGCGATTATCCGATTGATGTGGACCGCATTCGCACGAGGCGGACTGAGCTGAGGAGCAAGAACGAGCTTAAATTGCGAAAAGATTTGGCGCTTTAGATATGGCAAATTTCATTGCACACGCCGCCGGGGGATAATGGAGGTTAAATAATTAATCAGGTAATAGAAAACTACAAAATGTGGCCCTGTCATTCCCGCGCAGGCGGGAATCTACTCGACTACGTCATGGATTCCCGCCTGCGCGGGAATGACAAGTTCCCTATTACCGTTTTATTTTCTTAACCTTCATAATCCCCCGGCTACGAGGTGGAAGCCCTTTCAGGGCTAAGATCTGAGGCCCGGAGGGCCTTTCATCTCGTAGGCAGGGCGTTCACGCCTTGCCGGGTGTTGCCTGACTGCATCTCAAAACAAACATAATTTTGCTCATTTCAACCACAAATGAGCAGCAAACCCATTGAATTGCACACAAACGCCCACTATATTGAACATACTTTGCAAGAATCGGTAACTAAAAGAAAAATCAATGGAAACCGGGCTACATATTCGTAATCGTAATTCGTGATCGTAATCGAAAAAATCGATTACGATCACGAATTACGATTACGATCACGATAAACACAAATTGGTTTAGCCCTCAGAAAATGCGGAAGTAATATGTCAGATTTACTGTTGGGAATAGACATTGGCACAACCAATATCAAAGCCGTGTTAGCCACACCAGATGGGCGCGTGGTTGCCCAGGCGCATACCGGCTACCCAACCTACCGCCCTGCCCCCAACCATGTCGAACAAGACCCGGAAGATTGGTGGCAAGGGGCGGTGACGGTGACGCGAGAGGTGATGGGGATGGTAACGGCCGTTCCCGCCCAAATCATCGGCATTGGCATCAGCGGGCAGGGCTGCGCCGTCACCCTCATCGACAACAAAGGCGAGGTCGTGCGCCCAGCCATTATTTGGATGGACAGCCGCGCCGAACCACAAAGCGAAACATTGCGCCAAACCTGCGCCGCCGCCATCTTGCAGCATAACGGCAAACAACCCGCACCCTACAACGCCGACCCGGTTCTCATGTGGCTGCAAGAGCACGAACCGGAATCGATTGTGGCGGCTCAATGCAGCTTAACCAGCACCGGCTACATCAATTTTCGACTAACGGGCACCCCAGTCGAAAACATCTCAGATGCCAGTATTTTATTTGCATTCGATTTGGCAAACGATAATTGGTCTGACAACCTGATTGACGCTTTTGGACTACCACGCAAACTATACCCAGAAGTTACGCATAGCCATGAAATCATTGGTAAATTGACAAATCTTGCAGCGCGAGAATTGGGTTTATGCCCCGGTACGCCCGTGATTGCAGGCGGCGAAGATACTTCATCGGCTGGACTCGCTATTGGTGCAGGGAAACCAGGACAGGCTTTTTTGTCATTGGGCACGGCTGGCACGATGTATGTTGTCGAGGATGCGCCAATCATACACCCACAACTGTTAGCGTTTCGACATGTCTTGCCCGATAAACAGCTGCTTGGTGGCTCGATGGCGGCTGTCGGGGGCGCATTAAGCTGGTGTCGTGACTTGTTGGGTGAACATGCCGATTTTGGCACACTAACTGCACTGGCGGCGCAAAGCAACGCTGGCGCAGATGGCGTAATTTTTCTACCGTATTTGAGTGGTGAATTGCAGCCAATCAATGACGGCAACGCACGCGGCGTCTTTTTTGGGTTGAGTATGCGTACCGAACAACCCCAATTTATTCGCGCCGTGATGGAAGGCGCAGCTTACGCAATTGCGCACAATGTCAAAATTGCCACCGAAGTTGGTGCAAAAATCAACGAGATTCGCGCCGTGGGTGGTCCGACCCGCAGTCCGTTGTGGTGTCAAATCATGGCTGACGTTGTGGGCGCTCCTATTTCGGTGATGGTCGATAATGCCGGTGCGCCGCTGGGCAATGCCCTGCTGGCCGCCGTTGGCCTAGGGCTGATTGATGACCCAGTTGCCACCGCTGAAAATGAAGCCTACGTCGGCCACATCTACAAACCTCGCCCAGACCGGCAAGCCATTTACGCACCTCTTTTTGACATGTATCAGCGTTTATATCCGCTGCTGCGAGATGAATTTGCACAATTGGCGGAGATTGGGACTGGGGATTAGGGGCTAGGGACTGGGGATTGCGCACTCCCCCCATCCCCCAGTCCCCAACCCCCAGTCCCCATATTCGGAGAAAACTATGCGATTAAAAAACAAAGTCACCATTATCACCGGAGCCGGACGCGGGATTGGGCGTGGAATTGCGGAGGCGTTTGCGCGGGAAGGTGCGCGGGTGGTGGTAGCTGATTTGGATGCGGAGATGGCGCAGGCGTGTGCGGATGGGATTGTGGCGCGTGGGGAAACGGCCGTTTCCCACCCCACCGACGTCTCGAATCCAGAACAGGTGGAAGGGATGGTGATAAGGGCTGTGGATGAATACGGCCGTTTAGACATTCTCGTCAGCAATGCAGGCATTGGCGGGCGCAAGTTTGGTGACGGTCCCGTTCACGATTGCACGGTAGACGGTTGGGACACCATCATGAATGTCAACCTGCGCGGCACATTTCTGGCCTGCAAATATGCTCTGCCCGAACTGCTGAAAACCAAAGGCTGCATCATCACGATGTCCTCGGTGCTGGGGCTGGTCGGCACACAAGGACTGTACGACACACACGCCTACATGACATCCAAAGCCGCCATTATCGGCCTGACGCGCAACATTGCCACGCACTATGCTAAAGATGGCGTGCGGGCCAACAGCATTGCGCCCGGTTTGGTCGATACGGTGATGGCAAAACGGACAAAAGCTGACCCTGACCTGTTGACACAAGTGGGATTTTGGCAGCCATTGGGGCCGGTTGGTGAGGTGGGGGATGTGGCGGAAACGGCCGTTTTTCTTGCGAGCAGCGATGCTAAATTTATTACTGGCACAATCATTCCGGTTGATGGTGGGTGGTCGGCACAATGAAATAAGGATTGGAGATTAGGGATTAGGGATTGGGGATTCCCCAACCCCCAACCCCCAGCCCCCAATCCCCACTAACGGAGAAAAAAATGGAAGTTTACACCAAAAAACTAATACATCTGTGGGATGCTGACGTGATTGTGGTCGGGGCTGGCACAGCGGGGGCTTCTGCTGCGATTGCAGCAGCACGCAATGGCGCTAAGACCGTGCTAGTCGAGAGATTTGGGTTTCTGGGCGGAACTAGCACACAAGTACTCGACACATTTTACGGCTACTACACACCCGGCTCAGTTGCCTACAAAGTCGTCGGCGGCATTCCTGATGATGTGGTTGCTGGGCTGAATCAGTACAACGCGGCGTTTGAGCGCCCCAACACCTTTGGCGCGGGTACGGGCATCACCTACGACCCCATGATTTTGCGCGTGGTTTGGGAAAATTTGGCGCTGGCAGCAGGTGTAAAACTTCTCTATCACAGCTTTTGCACCGATGTGATTATGGATGGCAACCGCATCAGCGGCGTGATTGTCAATGGCAAGCGTGGACTGATGAAAATCACCGCGCCGGTTGTGATTGACGCCACTGGAGATGCAGATGTGTGCCATCAAGCAGGTACACCCTACGAACGCGCAGGTGACATCGACCCGGCACAAACGCTGACCACCACATTTCGCATGATTCATGTGGACACCGACAAAGCCAAAGCATTTGGCAAAAAAGCGATGTGGGCCAAGATGGAGGAAGCCGCAGCGAGTGGCAAGTATGACCTGCCTCGCCGTGAAGGAAGCTGGCACATCACCACGCAGCAGGGCGTCATTCACACGATTATGACCCGCATTGCCGATGTAGATGGAACGGACCCGGTAGCCCTGACTGCCGCCGAAATTGAAGGGCGCAAGCAAGCCCTGGAATATGCGCGATTTTTGCGGGATAGGGTTCCCGGTTATGAACAGGCACAGCTTTCGTGGCTGAATCCGTCGATTGGGGTGCGAGAAACGCGCAGGGTTTACGGCCGTTACCGCCTCACCCGCGACGACTGCCTATCCGCCCGTAAATTTGACGACGCTATCGGAGCCTGTGGCGCACCCATTGAAGACCACAGCCCCGGCACCGACACGACCTGGATTTATTTGCCCAATGGCATGACGTATGACATACCGTACCGCACGCTGCTGCCGCAAGAGGTGAGCGGGCTGCTGGTGGCAGGTCGCTGCTTCAGTGCGACGCATGATGCTCACGCATCCTGCCGCTCGATGGCGCAGACGATGACGATGGGGCAAGCGGCTGGCACAGCAGCTGCGATTGCAATCAAACAAGAACAGCATCCACACGAAATCAGTGTTTCCCAACTGCAAGACGATTTGCGGCGCATGGGGGCTAAGTTTGGTGAGATTCAGATGGATGGTGGAGAGGAAACGGCCGTTTCATGACAACCATCGAAACCACACTCGGACCCATTCCCGTAACCGAACTAGGCCGCATCAATGCCCACGATCACGTCATTCTTGACGGTGGGCTAACTGTGATGAAGGAGCCAGATTTCAAGCTAGACAGCGTGGAAAAAGCGGTTGAGGAAATTGGTCGCTGGCGTGATGCTGGCGGCGGTGCGATTGTGGACACGCAGCCGTTTGGCTGTGGTCGCAATGTGGACAAGTTGATAGCCGTCAGCAAGGCTACAAATGTGCCGATTGTGGTGCCGACGGGGTTTCAACACGGCCGTTTTTACCTGAAAGACCATTGGCAATATCGCTACGACGAATCCACAATCACCGATTTGCTGCTGGCTGAAATTGTGGAAGGCGCGGATCGTAATGGTTACGATGGTCCCGTCGTGAATCGCAGCCATGTCAAGGCTGGCATGATGAAAGTGGCGGGGGATTATCAGTTTGTGAATGAGAATATGAAGAAATTGATTCGAGCTGTGGGACGAGTGTTTGGGGAAACGGCCGTTCCCGTTCTCTGCCACACCGAAAGAGGCACTGCCTGTCATGAACTGCTTGATTTACTTGAGGCGGCTGGCGTCCCGCCCCATCGCGTCATTCTCAGCCACGTTGACCGCAATCCAGATTTCAACATGCACCAGCAGTGGGCCAAACGTGGCGCATTCCTGCAATACGACACGCCTGGTCGCATCAAGTACCAGCCTGAACACCTCGTGATAGACCTGATGCGCCGCATGTTTGACGCAGGTTTAGGCAATCATATCACGCTCGGCGGCGACATGGCCCGCCGATCCTACTGGAAAGCTTATGGCGGCGGTCCAGGCTTCGACTACTTGATCACGACCTTTACCCAACGCCTGTTTGCCGAAGGCTTTACACAACAAGAAATAGACACAATCTGGCAGCATAATCCGAAAAGATGGCTTGACCCAGATTTAAGAAAGTGAGCAGTGAGGCAGTAGGGCAGTGAGCAGACAACTGCATTATTGCCCTACTGCAAACTACCTGACTGCTTACTGCTTACTAATTCAACTGGAGGAGTCAATGGACGACCAACAAACAAAATGGCATATGGAACTAGAAGGTATGCCGCATTTCGATAAAGCAATGGAGCGCGTGTATGCCTGGTACGAACAGGAAATTATCGACCGCGTTCCCGTTCGTTTTTTTGCACACAATTCCCAGTTTAATGTCGATTCAGGCGTCAAACGCACACCCGAAGAACAGCGCGAGCTGTGGTTTGATGTTGAATATCAAGTTGAGAATTACTTAAAATCGATTGAAGGCCAGCGCTTTTATGGCGAAACCTTCCCCATCTTCTCGCCCAATTTAGGACCAGATGTGTACGCCGCTTTTTATGGCGCTGAACTAGAATTTGGTGACGTCACATCCTGGTCACATCCCTTTGTAAAAACGTGGGATGATGTGGAAAAATTGCATTTCAGCAGAGACAATGTCTACTTCAAAAAGCTGGAAGAACTTACGCAGCACGCTCTTGAACGATGTGCAGGCAAATTCCTCGTGGGCTATACCGATTTCCACCCTGGCGAAGATTGTGCGATGGCGTGGCGTGGCTCGACTCAGCTTTGCATGGATGTATACGACCATCCCGAAGAATTGCACAATCTAATCACATTTGCATTTAAAGATTTCCAGGAAATTTTTGACCATTTTGATGACATGATCAAAGCTGCCGGTCAACCTTCTTCTACCTGGATTGGCTTGCCGTCTTTTGGCAAAATGCATGTGCCTAGCTGCGACTGGAGCGCCATGATTTCGCCCAAGTTTTTCAACAAATTTAGCCTCCCCTACCTGCGTGAAGAAGTAAAAACGATGGACCACAATATTTATCACGTAGATGGTCCGGGCGTGGCGCGGCATTTGGACCAAATTTTGTCGGTGCCAGAAGTTCACGCGATTCAGTGGGTGCAGGGATTGGGTACACTCGCGCCGATC
>QQUD01000031.1 GCA_008501785.1 Chloroflexota bacterium | reverse complement strand
TCAACCGCATGGGGCATGCTTATGTGCCGATGGATGAAGCATTGGGATTTGTAGCACTTGATTTTAGCGGACGGCCGTATACAGTCTTTCAAGCCAAGTGGAACACGGCCGCCATTGGGCAAATGCACACTGACCTTGTGCAGCACTTTTTCGAATCGGTTGCGACACATGCCAAAATGACGCTGCATGCCCGGGTGGAATACGGCCGTAACGACCACCACAAAGCAGAAGCCCTATTCAAAGCATTCGGACGTGCCCTGCGCATCGCCGTTGCCCAAGACCCACAGCGAAGCGGCGTGCCCTCGACGAAAGGGACATTAGTCAAGTAGTCGGATAGTCTTATAGTCAGGTAGTCAGATAGTCAATCGTCTATAACTGCAAGACTAACGACTATCAGACTAACGACTGGAGAAAAAGATGCAAAACAAAACCATCACCATGATTGACTACGGGGGGAGCAATTTACGGTCAGCGCAAAAGGCGTTTGAGTATATTGGCGCAGATGTGCAGTTGACGAGTGATCCGGAGGATGTGCTGAAGGCGGGTAAGTTGACGCTGCCTGGAGTCGGCGCATTTGGGTCTGGTATGGCGGCTGTGCGTGAGCGCAATTTGGAAGAGGCGATTCGCGCAGCCGTTGCCAAAGGGACGCCGCTACTCGGCATTTGCATTGGCATGCAATTTTTGTTTGATGAAAGTGACGAAATGGGCATCCACAAAGGGTTTGGACTCATTCCAGGGCGTGTAAAACGCTTTCCGGCTAACGGACTCAAGGTGCCGCACATGGGCTGGAATCAGCTTGAATTTGACACGCCGCACTTGCTGCTCACCAACGTGAAGTCAGGCAGCCACACCTACTTTGTGCATTCTTACTACTGCATTCCTGAAAACGACGCTGACATTGTGGCTCAGGCGGATTACGGTGACCCGTTCACCGCAATTGTTAAGCACAACAATGTGTACGGCTTGCAATTTCATCCAGAAAAGAGCCAGCATACAGGATTGCAAATTATTCGGAATTATGTGGAGTTGATGTAAAGAAGTGAGTAGTGAATAGTGATGAGTGATGAGTTTTACTTCTCACTACTCACTATCCACTTATAACTGGAAAACAAATGAATTTTTCGATTTATCCTGCGATTGATTTACGAAACGGCCGTGTTGTGCGACTCCAATACGGCGATCCAAATAAACAAACCACCTTTGGCGATGATCCGGTGGCGATGGGCCAAAAATGGATTGATGCTGGGACAGATTGGCTGCATGTGGTCAATTTAGATGGGGCGTTTGATGAAAAAGGGACAACCAACTGGCAAGCACTGCCTAAACTGACAAAACTCGGTGTCAAAGTTCAGTTTGGTGGCGGCATTCGCACCATTGATGATGTCGCACGCGTGCTGGAACAAGGCGCGACGCGTGCGATTTTGGGCACGGTTGCCATTGAACATCCTGAAATGGTCGCCGAAGCTGTGAAACAGTTTGGCGCTGAACATATTGCAGTGGGTATTGATGCACGGGATGGTCGGGTGAAAACGAGGGGGTGGCAGACGGAAACGGCCGTTTCCCCCACCCAACTCGCCCTCCAAATGAAATCTATTGGCGTCCAAACCATCATCTACACCGACATCAGCCGAGACGGTGTGCTTACCGGCGTCAATGCCACCGCCACCGCTGAATTAGCACAAGCCACAGGTCTCAACGTCATCGCCTCCGGCGGTGTCGCCACCCTTAATGATATTACTAACTGCCACGCACTCGCCAATCAAGGCGTGATTGGCGTGATTACCGGGCGGGCAATTTATGATGGCCGTATTGATCTAGCAGAGGCAATTTCAATGGTAGGGTAAAGGCATGCCTTTACCCTACCATTGAATTGGAAAATTCTATGTACAAATGGCTCTTATTTGACGCAGACGGCACATTATTTGATTTTGCCATTGCCGAAACGAAAGCACTCGCCAATACCTTCACACAATTTGAAATGTCCTATTCAGAAAAAGTTGGGGACATTTACCGAGGAATCAATACAAACATCTGGGCAGCGTTGGAGCGAGGCGAAATCACACCAAATGCACTGCGCACAACTCGTTTTCAGCGGCTATTTGATGCGGTGGGGCAGCAAGCAGACTCAAACAGTTTTAGCGATGCCTATCTGAAACACCTGGGTAACTGCGGCGATTTAATCGAAGGCGCTGAGTCGATAGTGAAAACGTTAAGCGAAAATTATCGACTGGGATTGATCACCAACGGATTGGCTGATGTGCAGCATCCACGACTGGCCGCTTCCCCCATCAAACCCTACTTTGAAACCATCATTATCTCGGATGAAGTGGGATCGGCCAAGCCAGACAGCCATATTTTTGATGTGGCTTTTGCATCAATGGGCAATCCAGCGAAGGGCGAGGTGATCATTATTGGTGACAGTCTGACGTCTGACATGCAGGGCGGTGTCAATTATGGCATCGACACCTGCTGGTACAACCCCAACGACAAATCGCGCCAAAACGGTCTACCAATCACATTTGAGATAAAAGCGTTAGCGGAACTAAACCGCATTTTGTGAGGAATTCTATGTTAGCAAAACGAATCATTCCGTGTTTAGATGTGAAAAACGGCCGTGTTGTCAAAGGCATCAATTTTGTCGAGCTGCGCGATGCAGGCGACCCGGTAGAACAGGCTCGCGTTTACGATTCCGCTGGGGCCGATGAACTGGTTTTCCTCGACATCACCGCGACTCATGAAGCGCGCGGGACAGTCATGAAAATGGCGCGAGCTGTGGCCGATCAGGTGTTCATTCCCTTCACCGTTGGTGGCGGCATTCGCACGGTAGATGACATGCGCGATATTTTGCGGTCTGGCGCAGATAAGGTGAGCATTAATTCTGCTGCCGTAAAAAATCCAGAACTAATTACCCAAGGAGCCGAAGCATTTGGCAGCCAAGCGATTGTCGTCGCGATTGATGCCAAATTTATTGCACCAGGAAAGTGGGAAGTGTATGTTAGCGGGGGTCGTAAACCAACGGGGATTGATGCGCTTGAATGGGCGAAAGAGGCTGAACGACGCGGTGCTGGCGAAATATTGCTGACGAGCATGGACGGTGATGGCACTCAGGAAGGGTACGATGTCTCGCTCACTCGTGCCATTGCGGATAATGTTAATATCCCGGTAATTGCATCTGGTGGCGCAGGGAATTTGTCCCATTTTGCCCAGGCGCTCACCGATGGTGGCGCAGATGCGGCACTGGCTGCATCGTTGTTCCACTATAAACAACTCACCATTGCTGAGGTGAAAGATTATTTAGCAAAGCAAGATATTGCTGTGAGGTTTTAGTCACATGTTGAAATTTGATGATCGGGGGTTGATAACGGCCGTTATCCAAGACGCCACCACCAAAGATGTGCTCATGGTTGCCTGGATGAATGCCGAATCATTCCGGCTCACGCAAGAAACGGGTGAAGCTCACTTTTGGAGCCGCAGCCGCCAAGAACTGTGGCACAAAGGCGGCACCTCAGGTAATATCCAACGGGTTCGTGAAATAAGGCACGATTGCGACAGCGACACACTATTGCTGCTCGTTGACCCCGCCGGACCTGCGTGTCACACTGGCAAAACAAGCTGCTTTTTTACCATATTGTGACAAACGACTAGAGACTTACGATTACCAGACTAAAGACTAACAACTAAAGGACTCATTCAATGGATATTTTAGACTCATTAATGGCGACACTACAAGACCGCAAAGCCAATCCGTCCCCAAATTCTTATACCACCTCACTGCTCGAAGCAGGAGAAGATGAAATTGTGAAAAAGATTGGTGAAGAGGCGGTTGAAGTCATTATTGCAGCGAAAGGGCAAGGGGATGAACGAGTGATTGAGGAAACGGCCGATTTGCTTTACCACACCCTTGTGCTATTAGTTTCCCGAGGCTTAAGTCTTGATGATATTCGTGCCGAACTAACAAGCCGTCATCAAAAATAGTGATAGAATTATTGTCGTTATTTTTGTGGTGACCGTATGACCAAAGAGCAAGAAAACAACCAACCTCGACGCATTTTAGACCTTGAAGAAGGGGTAGCCATGGTGGTTACAGACCTTCATGGTGATTGGGATGCGTATCAAAGATACCGGAACTGCTTTTTAGCCCGTAAAGCCATTGGTGAAGTCGATCATTTGTTGGTACTTGGTGATATGATTCATCATTCAGGTCCGGCCGTCAACGATAAATCTATTGATATTGTGCTTGATTTGATTGCGCTGCAAGCAGAACATGAAGGGCATGTTCACTGTTTGTTAGGCAATCATGAAATTCCACATATTTACAGCATTTTGTTACAAAAAGGGAACGAGTTGTTCACCCCTCGATTTGAACACGCTCTCGGGGAATACCGAAACAAAATCATCAATTTTTTTGACAGACTACCTTTTTACATTCGCACAAAAGCAGGCGTGTCACTTGCTCATGCTGGGGCAACTTCAGCGGTTGGTGAAAAGGATGGCATGAAGCGGCTCAGCCAATTTTCGCATCAACAAATTTTAGATGAAGCACGGGCAAAGATCACGCAGGAAAAACGGCCGATTTTGATGCGAGAGATGCGGGGGATATACGGCCGTTCTTATAACGAACTTTCCCGCAATTTTTTTGCCGCTTCCGGTATCAACGATCCCCGCTACGACAACTTCCTCATTGGTACCATCGCCAGCACCGATAATTCCCGATTTGACCTGCTCTGGTCAGCTATGTTTACCCGCAACGAACACGAATACGGTGCGCATGGTTACAACATCATTCTCAATGCCATGCTACAAGCACTCTCAGCAGATTACTATCCTCAAGTGACACTCGTATCTGGACACATCGACTGCCAAGGAGGCCATCACGTTATCAACAAAAAACAATTGCGTCTGGCCAGCGCCAAACATGCACATCCACGTGAGTCAGGTCTTTATTTGATGTTTGATATGGGAGGGGATATTCAATCAGTTGCAGACTTGCTGCCAAATCTCTATTCTGTGTTTTAAAAAACCAATTTACGAGAAAAAACCAGTCCCTTTTTTGTCAGAAACATGGCGAGATATTTCTTTTCTCATTTTTTTTACACGTTCCAACATCTTCTTGTCTTTTAAACCTTTGTATAGTGCCCCAGAACGCTCATTATAAGGTTTTGCCTTATCCCATTTACCCTGCTTACACAAAATCAACGCCATCCTAAAATTCGTCAAAGCTATCGACTGTTTGTTTTTCGATTTTTTAGCCGCGTTTAATCCCTTTTCTAAATGGGAAGTTGCCCGCCATTTTCTCCCTTGATCGTTATAAACGACCCCCATGCTGCTGTAAGATAAAGCCTCTACCGTTAGTTCTTTTTTATCCCGCGCCAGATTTAATGCTTGTCTATAGTACTCCATAGCCTTCCGAGAATCACCACTTGCGCGGGCAAAATCTCCCAACTTGTTTAGAAACTCACCCTGTTTTGCAAAATCTTCATGCGCTTTAACAATATCTAGCATTGTTTGATATGTTTCCACAGCTTGTTTACGTTGGTTTGTACGTCGATACAATAAAGCAAGCTTGCCCATCAACGTCAACCTGGCTTCAGTTTCTTCTAAACCTTCAGATATTGCTAAACTTCTTTCATAATACTCTGCTGCCCGACCTGCATCCCCCCATGCTTCATAGGCCGCGCCAACCATTTCCAAAGCTTCGCGTTCAATGAGGAGCATTCCATTTTCACGAGCTAACTCTACTGTTTTTTTTCCAAGACTAGCCGTTTGCATAAAATCGCCTAGTTCAATATTTGTCGTTCCCAACTTCATAAACGTGTGCATTTCTTGAGTAAGATCGCCTGTATCTTGTACAGCCTCGAGAGCAGCCAGATAAAAAATCTGACCTTCCCCTGCGTTATCCAAATCTTCAAAATACAAATCGCCTAAACTAAGCAGATTTCTAATTTCTTTGCGTCGATCATTAATATCTTGCGCAATGGTTAATGCACGATTGTATTGATCAGTAGCTCGATCAAAATAATCTAGTGACCGATACAAATCACCCATATTAGCCAGCACTTCACTTTCCCCAACCCGATCACTAATCTCACGGGCAATCTCAAATGCTTGTTGAAACAAGGTAACGGCTTCCTTTGCTTCTCCAGATTCAAGATAAACCAATCCCATGCTGTTTAAAATACGTTCAACCCGTGTTTTATCACCAATGTCTTTGGCGATTGCTAGTGATTGCTTATAAAAATCAACGGCTTGTGTTATTTCTCCAAGATGCCGATAAACATCTCCCAGACTATGCAACGCATTGGCCTCTTTATAACGATCTCCAACCTTTTTGAAAATTGCCAGTTCACGTTCATGTAGACCAATTGCCCGCTCCACATCACCTAATCGAAGATAAACATGGCCCATTCGCCCTAACGCTTTTCCCTCTTCGACGCGATCTTCCACCTTTTTCGCTAACGCTAAATGCTCTTCATGAAAATCAATGGCGCGTTCCAAGTAACCCAGCGCCATATAGGCCAACCCCAAATTTCCTAAGCCAGTACCTTCTAATTGTTCTGAATTTTCTGCGCGTCCAACATTAACAGCCTGTTCAAAATACATAACGGCAACGTCTAATTTGCCAATATCTAAGTATGAAAGTCCCATCGTGTTATACGAATAACCTGCGATGACGCGATCATCACTCGTTGGACTAGCGGATTGGTGTTCAGGTGGCGGTGCTTTTCCCGTTAATCGCTCATAGGCTAGGCTAATTTCTTCTTCAGTTTCACGCCAATTTCGGTAGCGTCGTTCCCTTTTGGAAACTAAACATTTACGAAGAACAAGCATCACTTCTGCTGGGGTTCCTGGGGGAGGTGGTTTTATTTTGGCTGCCAAATGAAAGGCCTTTAACTCTTCTCGATTTTCTCCTTGAGCAGCAAAATGGCCAGTAACCATTTCATATAAAATACATCCCAAAGCATAAATATCTGCACGTGAGTCAAGCTGTTGATGCAGCCATTGTTCAGGAGCCATATAGAGTGGGGTGCCCGCTACGCCCTGGGTAAGCTGCGTCCGACCAAAATTCTCTTTAGCATTGGCCAATATGCCAATATTTGAGTTCTTTAAACCTGATAATGTGCTAGCGAGACCAAAATCTGTCACACGAGCTACTTCGTCATAACCAACTAAAATATTTTCCGGCTTCAGATCACGGTGTACCAAACCAGGGATTTTTGTAATGGCATATTTCATACCTCGCGCAACGTGAAGTGCAAAAAGCAATGCTTGCTCTGCGGGCAGCTTTTTCCCACCTCGCAACCATGAACGCAGCGACGGGGATTTTTTCTCTTTAGGCTGCACAATCCACTCTAAAACAAGATAAACTTCGCGCCCATCTCCGATGCGATCGACCCGATAGGCTTGCACGATATTAGGATGACGTCCTAGATCCACCCACATTGTTCCTTCACGTAAAAACAAATCTCGTGCAGCCAGGTGTGACAGAAATTCAGGTTTAAATGTTTTGAGTGCAACCAACTGATCGTTTTTTTGATCACGGCAAAGGTAAACTATCCCCATTCCTCCCATTAGTTTGTTAACAACTTCGTACCGGTTGGCAATCAGTCGTTTAGGCTTTTTAGGTGATGGGGTTTTTGCCTTTGATGAAGATTTGTTAGAACGTTGTGTCATAAAATGGACCGTTACACTGCGTTTTAATTTTTGTCTCTTTATTCCCGTCTTTACTTTACATAAATACTCACATATAATACTATACTATTTTGTGTACACCAACAATTTAGTATAGCACCATACGAATAAAGTTAATATTATTTACTTTACAGCAACAGCCATTTACTTTTGCATGTCTAATTATCACTCCCCGGA
>QQUD01001047.1 GCA_008501785.1 Chloroflexota bacterium | reverse complement strand
CGTTCGCTATTACCAACAAATCTTACAACTCACCGAAAAACATACCAAAGAAACAACTGAAACCACCCTGCTGGCGCAAATTGGACTTGGACAAACATTCAAATTCCAGGGAGATTACGAAAAAGCAAACGAAATTTTAGCCCATGCCTTGCAATCACTACTGCAATGGAGCATGGAAGCCAAGCCCATCGCCTTGCTCTCTGTCATGGTCAGCGGCTTGCGCGAAATGGCCGACATTCAGGCACGTAAAAGCGATTTCGAAGCAGCCATTGCCTACTTAGAAGCAGGCATTGAATCATTGGGCGTATCAGGAGCCGAATCGTATCCACATTTCTACCGCTCCATCATGGAACGCATTGTGTTTATTCGCTTTCGGCAAGTCAAATTAGATGAAGCGTTCGATCTTGCTCAAATGCTCCTCGTCGACACCTCAAACAACCATACCGAAAACCCTATCATCCTCGCCAATCTGTACAATACAATGGGCGGCATCTCCTGGCAGCGTGGCAATTTGGAAAGTGCAATCCATTATGTCAAACAAGGGCTAGCGATATACGAAACCCTCAATTACTCCTGGGGGATGGGCAATGCATTTAACAACCTCGGCATCCTTTACGCACAGCAAGGAAATTGGCCGCAAACCATTCGTTACTGGGAAAGAGCACTATCACTGCGCAGAAAAATTGGGGATATTCAAAACCAGGCAATCAGCCTGTTAAATCTTGGGCAGCTGCGCGTTTCAATTGGTGAGCATCAGATGGCCCGTGCAGATTTACACAATGCCTTGGCAATTGCCAACAACCTGGATGATTCATTTATTAAAGCACGTGCCCATGCCAATCTGGCTCGCATCGCCCTCCTAGATCAACGAATTGATTCCGCCAAACAGCATGTCACCACGTCGAAATCCCTGGCAGATCAATATGGCGGCACAGACCTACAAGTAGAGGCGCGTTGGATCAACGGCATGGTTCAGGCGCAGCAAAACCAGCTTGAGGGTGGCCTGAATACCGTTGCCAAAGCTTTGCAAATGGCAAAAGATGCAGGCTTAGTTGACGCAGAAGCAGATTGTCTGCGCGTTTATGGTGTTTTGCATACTAAAACAAATCAATATCAAATTGCCGAAACTTATTTTCGTGAATCGGTTGAGCTGTGTTTGCAAATTAATGATCCATACCGCCAGGGATTGGCGTCGGTGGAAATTGGCCGTTTGTACACCACACTAATGCAGTCGAGCCTGAAGAGTGCGGCTGAGTGGCACAGCCGTGCGCAAAACACGCTCACCGAAGCCATCACAATTTTTAGCCAATTAGGCGCAAAATATGACCAAAAACAGGCTGAATCGGTTCTGCACGAGCTGCATGAAAGCAGCATTCACCAGACCCAGCCTGAAAATGGCGAAGAAGGGTTGAGCGGTGCGACCGGCGAACGACGAACGGCCGTTATTCTCCAACTTAAACTCTCTCTCCCCGACGACGACGACGAAACGCTGTTCGATATGATGACCTTCGTTTTGCCCGCCTGTGCCACTATTGCCCAAGAATACAGCGGCCACGTGCGCCAACTGCCAGATGGTCTCACCATTCTTTTTGGAGTGCCCACCGCCTACGAAAATGATACAGAGAACGCCGTCCATACGGCCCAGCATATTCTAAACTATTTGCAGCGGGAAGAAATTCAAGAAGCGTTTTCTTTATCGGTGCAAATGATGGTTACGCAAGGTCCCGTTGTTGCTGGCGATGCGGTTCATGGCCAACGACCCGACCTGCTGGTTGTTGGTGAGCCGGTTGAACAGGCACAGATGTTGATAACGGCCGTTTCTCCCAACACTATCTGGGTCACAGATCCGGTTCGCATTGTCTCCGAACGACTCTTCACCTACAGCTTGATTGATCGCGACGATTTGGGAAACCTACTCCTATGGCAATTCATCGATGAGCGCGAGGCACCTGCCCCAGCGCGTGGTCTCGCTGGCATCCAAACCCGTTTTATTGGCCGAGATGCCTCCCTACAAGCGATGCTCGACTTAACGACCAACCTCGACCAAAAAATCGGCGGCATTGTGATCATCGAAGGGGAAGCAGGCATTGGCAAAAGTCGGTTGATCAGGGAATTTAAAACGGCCGTTAACCGCACCGACACCCTCATCTGGAAAGGTGGCTGCTCGTCTCAACGAGTCAATCACGCCTTTTCCCTCTTCGCCGACCTCTTCCAAGATTTATTCAATCTGCAACCAACCAACGCTCCTGACCAAATACAGCGCAAAATCGGACAAGGCATCGAAAATTGGCACCTGGACGCCCAGGCATCCCTTCCTTTTTTGCAAATGTTAGCCGGAATCCAACCAACAGGGTCGGCTGGCCAACGATTGAAACAATTAGAACCCGAGCAACTCCGCCAGCAAACGTTTGTTGCCATTCGACGGCTGCTAATTTCCCAGGCCAGGCGGCAACCACTCATTCTGCTGCTTGATGATTTACATTGGATTGACCCCGTTTCCGCAGAACTACTCGTTTTTGTAGCCACTATGGTCACAACAGACCCAATTATGTTTGTTTGTGCCCAACGTCGCGAGGGCAGCGATTCCCCCAACGACCGGTTGGTGCGCTTACAAAGCCTCTTACCGGGACAAACCTTACAGATGATGCTAGACCGCCTGCTGCCCGAACAAAGCCAGATGCTGCTGCACGACCTACTTCCCGGCGTAAAACTCCCCGAAAAACTGCAACACATTATTGTCGAACACAGCGAAGGCAACCCCTACTTCATCGAAGAATTCGTACGCATGTTCATCGAAAAAGAGTTTGTGCAGCAGAAAGATGGTGAATGGCAGCTATCATCAGCAGAAGGCCTGGCAACCATCCCTATCCCAAATTCATTAGAAACATTGATTCGTTCACGCGTGGATGCCCTGCCCGAAGAACTAAAATTCACTCTGCAATGTGCATCAATCATTGGGTTTGAGTTTAATCATGATTTACTACAAACCATTACCCAACGACCAGACACAAATATGGCCGTCATGCGATTGGTTTCACGATTAATGCTGCAAGCAACAGCCGAAAACAATCAGTGGCAGTTCAGTCATGCCCTTTTCGAATCAGTTGTTTACAATACCATGCTCAAAACTCAGCGCAAAACATTGCATGTCAAAGTTGCGGAAACATATGAGGTGCGACAGAAAGCGTCTGACATGACTTTTGCCAAGGAGTTGGCCTATCACTACATGAAAGCCGATGAGCCTATCAAAGCACTCCCCTATCTCATTCAAGCAGGTGAAGTAGCTGCCGCACAGTTTGCAGAAGCAGAAGCCTTAATGCATTTCCAAGAAGCAGCACGCATTTTATCTGATTTGCCACAGCCAAATGACAAATGGCAGTGGCGAATTGCCGTTGGATTGGGGGATGTTTATTGCTTTATGGGCCAATATGCAGATTCACTGCAAGCGTTGCGGACTGGCATCTCGTTGGCTGAAAGCGGCCGATTGCAGCGTCTAGAACGGGCTGATTTGTACCGACGGTTAGGGCATACAGCCCGCAAACAGGGCGATCTAGAAATGGCCCGATCTTATTTCAAAATTGCCAAAGAGATGCTGGGCGAGCCAGATGATGCTCAATTGCAGTTAGAAGCGTCGCGCACATTCATTGGTATGGCCTGGGTTCACTTTGCCCAAGGGCAATTCGACGAAGCGCTCAAGGCATGTGATGAAAGTTTGATCCATGCACAGGCCGCTGATGGGTTGAATGAGTTGGCCGCCACAGAAAACCTGTTAGGCGGCATCTATTATCATTTGAGCAAATGGCGCGAAGCATTCCACCATACCACCCGCGCCATGGTTTTGCGCGAGCAAATGGGATATTCCTGGGGTGTGGCAAACACCTTGAGCAATCTCGGCATTCTTGCTTTTGTGGTAGGACATTGGGCCAAATCTATCTCCTTCTTTGAGCGCAGTCTGGCGCTACGGCAGGAAATGGGTGACGTCGAAGGGATTGCCATTCTGCAAAACAATTTAGGCAGTGCTTATCGAGGACAAGGCAAGCCAGGCCTAGCAGAACCCTATTTCCATGAAAGTGTAAAGACCGCCACGTTGTATAATATCAATTATCACATCGCCAATTCATCTTCGGGGCTGGCACATGTGCTGCTGCAACAAGACAAAATTGAGGAGTCTCAAGAAACGATTACCAAGAGCCTGACTATGGCCACTGAAATTGGTGCACAAGATGTGCTGGCCGAAGCAAACCGCATTCAAGCCGAAATTATGCTGGCACGATCAGAGGTTGAAGATGCACTAACAACCGCGCAACAGGCGGCAATCCTGGCCGCAGAGGTTGGTAATCGCAGTTACGAAGCCGCAGCTTGGCGAATTGCTGCCAAAAGTGCGCTTGCACTCAACAATATCGATCAGGCAATTTCTCACATTGAGAAAGCAAGTGAAGTTATCACAGAAGCGTCTGATGATTTAGAGGCCGGTCATATTGCCGCGCAAGCTTACCATATCTATCGTCACAGCAATCAAGAAACTGAAGCAACAAATGCTTTACAAATTGCTCGAGAGATTTTCACTCGTCTGGAAGCCCACATTTACCTCAGAGAGCTAACACTCCACGCAACAAATGTTGACAAATAGCTACTCAAAATGGCACGGTCATTACAAAAAATAGAAACGCCTCGAATTCCGCACTTTTCGCACGCAACTCGCACACAAACCACACTCTTTTTACTGTACCAACCACCCCCAATAATTTACAATGGGTCATAGTTAAGTATTGCCTGTTATTTAAGTTTACGTATAGATAGATTGTATTGTAAGACAGGCGAATTGATGTGTTTGTATGAGATTCTTTTCAAAATTAATTACCAGAGCTTTTCCCCAGAGCGAAACGACCGGTGTTCAAAAGGACACCGGTCGTTTTATTTTACGGGAAATTGCCAGGACTATTTTCTCAAACAAACATTGATTTCGTAATTGTAGCTGTCAGATTTTTGTGTATCAGCCGTTTGCGAGGTACATCAATCTACTTTTTATCATCTTTTCGGGGTTTTTTAGGAGCTTATTATGAATAAACAATATTTGAAACGAAACGGCCGTTTTCCATTTATCATACTCTTAATGGCGTTTATCTTAACCATTTCCACCTTTTCTACTGTGCAGATTAGCGGATATGGGGGTGAAACGGCCGTTTACATTATCCAAGGACAAAACATTGCCACCGTATCAGATGCAGTGCAGGCAGTTGGCGGCACGATCACCCATAAGCTAGGCATCATTAATGCGGTAGGGGCTGAACTAACACCTGCCCAGCGTTCTGCCTTACCTGCAACTATGCACATCAGTACCAATCAAGAAGTTGAGTTGGCTCAAGACATGGCTACGGTTCGGGATGAATTCACAATCGAAGCATATAGCAATAATGACGGCTCCGTCAATTGGGCCAGCGACTGGGCAGAAATTCAGGATACTGGCGGCGCATCCGCTGGTAAAGTGAAAGTAAATCCAAATGAGCAACAACTCGAAATGAGAAGAGCAAACCGGGGCATCATGCGCGCCGTTTACCTGCCTGAGGGAAGCCAAGCAACCCTCAGCTTTGCTTATCAACTTGATAAGACCTGGTTAGAATCCGATTACACCATCATTGAAATTTCCACAGATGACGGGTCCACATGGACACAACTCGATAGGTTCAGCGGTCCAGCCTCCTATGCAGCGTTCACAGCTGTTAGCTATGACATTTCTGCCTATGGTTCAGCCAATACGATCATTCGCTTCACCAACTCGCCCAGCTTCAGTACCGATGCAAAATTTAATCTTGATGATGTCCAGATTGAATATGCAACCGACTTTGTCTCCACTCAAGTGAGCAAAAACGTAGCCGATACCTTTACGACTCTGGCTTATGATAACAATGAAGGCTCAACCAATTGGCTCGGGGACTGGGTGGAAGGGAACGATGATGGGTCTGCAACAAGCGGATACATATTTCTTCGTCAAAACAAGCGTGATTTAGCATTAACAGAAAAGAACCGTTCTATTCAGCGCACAGCCGATCTGTCAGAAGCCACTACGGCACAGCTCGTTTTTTACTATCGACGGAAAGGGCTTGACGGAGTAGAAGATTATGTCAAATTAGAAATCTCGACAAATGGCACAACCTGGACAGAGCTGGACCATTTTTCTGGGCCAAATAATGACGATAGTTTTCAAATTGCAAGTTACGATATTTCAGCATATATCAGCCCCAATACAACAATTCGCTTCACGACAGCCCCAACCCATATGAAAAGCATTGATAAGCTGTACGTAGACAATTTAAAAATCGACTACATGACCACACCAGAAACCCACTATCCTACCCTGATTAATGCCGATCAACTGCACGATGCAGGCATCGACGGCAGTAATGTAACAGTGGCTGTAATCGACACGGGCTATTGGTCTCACCCTTCACTAGATAAAGGGAGTGACGATCAATCCCGCGTGCTGGCTCTCTACAATGCCATTACCGATCAGCTAGAAACAGTTGACACCAACAATGATGGCAGTGGCCACGGCATTCATGTTACCAGCATGATTGCCAGCAGCACGGAAACGAAAGCAGGTAATTTCCACGGTGTTGCTCCTAATGCCAATCTGGTGACGGTACAAGCGTTTGATGAAAATGGAGCGGGCAGCTATTTAGATGTGATTCGTGGCATTGACTGGATCGTAGCCAACAAAGATGTTCATAACATTCGCGTGGTCAATCTGTCATTCAGCGCCACCCCCCAATCTTACTATTGGGACGATCCGCTAAACCAAGCTGTGATGCAAGCATGGCAAGCAGGCATTGTCGTCGTCGCTGCGGCCGGGAACAGAGGGCCTGATGCTATGACGATTGGTGTACCGGGCAATGTTCCATACATCATTACCGTAGGAGCCATGTCTGATAACTACACACCAGCCGATGGCACAGACGATGTGCTGGCGTCTTTCTCCTCCGCTGGACCCACTGTGGAAGGGTTTATCAAACCAGAAATTGTGGCACCGGGTGGTCACATGCTGGGGCTAATGCCATTGAATGCAACCATTGCTCAAAGCCATCCTGAATTTCAGCAGGATGCCAGCTACTTCACCATGTCGGGGACTTCACAGGCAACGGCCGTTACCACCGGTATCGTCACGCTCATTCTGCAAGCCGACCCCACCCTCACACCTGATGACGTAAAGTGCCGATTGATGGCCTCTGCCCACCCCGCAGTTGATGATACAGGAAACCTCGCCTACTCAATTTTTCAACAGGGAGCTGGGGTTGCCAATGCATACGACGCCGTACACAGCACGGCCAGCAGTTGTGTCAATCAGGGATTGAACATTGCCAACGATTTGGCAGGCATCGAACATTACGGCGGCCTTGCTCAACAAGCCGCAGATGGCAGTTACTACATTATTGGACTAGATGGCTACGCCTGGAGCGACGGTTATGCCTGGTCTGATGGCTTTGCCTGGTCTGATGGCTTTGCCTGGAGCGACGGCTTTGCCTGGAGCGACGGCTTTGCCTGGTCCGATGGCTATGCCTGGAGCGACGGCTTTGCCTGGTCCGATGGCTATGCTTGGTCCGACGCTCAAATGGCTGTAAACAATTGGGTACCGCAAGAGTAATCACATTCAATATGTAAGAAATTATCAGAAGTAACGTAGGAGCCAATCATGAAAAACCTATATAAGAAACAAAACGTTCTTCTCCCTATCCATTTCCTCATTTTAATGGGGTTTATATTGGCCATCTCTACCTTTTCTGCTGTGCAAATGCATGGTAGTGGGGGGGAAACGGCCGTTTACATCATCCAAGGCCAGGACAACGCCACCGTTGCTGACACCGTGCAAGCAGTTGG
>QQUD01001130.1 GCA_008501785.1 Chloroflexota bacterium | reverse complement strand
GCAAGCCATCTTCAAAAATAATTGGTGGCTTTTTGTTCAAGAGTCTCGATGCAAAAATGGCAGCGACGCCTGTGTAAGGATTCGACAATGCTTGCCCAGGGCCATACACATTGAAGAAACGCAGTGCTACAGTTGGAATGTCATAAGCCAACCCAACACTAATGCAAAGCTCTTCCTGATCACGTTTCGATGTCGCATACACAGAATTTGGCTGCAATGGTTTTGATTCGTCTGTTGGAATTGGTTTTAGGAGAGCGTTGGAACCAGGAGCCAGCAGTTCCCATTCGCGGCGTTCTAGTTGGGATAACGGCCGTATTTCCGGCACAACCCGTTCCCCATTCGGCCCAAGGTAAGCACCTTCACCATAAATCGACATCGAAGAAGCCACGATCACTTTTTCAACCTCATATTTACGATTTGCCAATAGCTCTAGCATATTAGCCGTGCCCATCGTATTCGCCGACATGTAGCGCACAATGTCATACATCGACTGCCCAACACCAACCTCAGCCGCCAAATGATAAACAGCATCCACGCCTTTTAACGCAGTATGCCAGGTAGCCATATCTCTCACATCACCTTGAACAAACTCAACCCCTGCAGGCCAGGTCCGATTCAAGTGGCCGTTCGCCCCATGCACCTGCTCAATCAAAGCATCAACAATTCGAACTTGATAGCCCTTTTTTAGCAAGGCTGAAACAAGATGTGTTCCTATAAAGCCGGCACCGCCGGTAACCAGAATTTTCATAAAACTCCTCAATATAAATATTGAATTAAAGTAATCTGAAAAAAGTTTTCAGATTACTAAACGCCGTTTCGTAAAGATTTGTCTAGTCGCTTCATGATGGTTGGAAATCGTTGTTCCCACTCAGCAGAACGAGCACCCACATAAGCCCCTAGCATTTGGGCTTCATACCGCGACGAAGTTTGAATAACTGTATTAAACTTTTCAAGCAGCGAATCTGATGTTTTCATTGCCTTTTTAAATGAATTGATGCCATACCAAACCATTGTTCGCACCAGCGCGTAAGGTGTTTTAATCATGTTCAGATCAAACAACTCCCGTGCGAGGCTGTGGTCAGCATAAGCTCGTTTAAATTCATACACAACAGAGCGATCATGCGAGTGCATCACACATGCCTTTGGTTCATAACCAACCGCATAACCGGCCATCAAAACACGCCGAGACCAATCCATATCCTCACCATATTGCACAGGACGATATGGATATTGCAAAAACACTTCACGTCGCAAACAAGAGTTCGCATCATGGAAAAAAGCCAGATCATAACGCTTGCGCGGTGCTATCAACTCCCACGATTCCCCTTCTTCAACGCGCTTAATCACCATTTGCTGCGAATCAGGCAATGCATCTGTCATCACCCATTTGGTATAAATACTGGCATCAGGTCGGGGCAGTTGACTACCGAAAGCACCTACAATTCCGTCCTGGTCAGCAGCCGCCACCAATGTTCTTAACCAATCAGTGCCAATCGGAACTGCATCTTGTACTAAGAAAAGGATGAATTCGCCAGTAGCTCCCTGTGCGGCTCTGTTGCGCGTGCCACCATGACTAAATTCGCTGTTCGGAATTTGAGTCAGGTTCACCGGGTATTTGCCAATAATCTCTAATGTCCCATCTGTTGAACCAGAGTCAATGATATGCACGTCAAAATCCCAAGGGGTCTCTTGTGCATAAATCTGATGCAGGCACTCATCAAGTGTGTCGGCACCGTTATAAGTTGGGATTACTATGCTTGCTTTCAAAAAATTCATTATAAAAATGTTTGTTTCAATTTTAATTACATTGTCGAATTGCGAAACTCAGATAACGATGCACCTCATTTGTCAGGTATATCATCTCCCAATCATATTTTTCACAAAACTCATTAACTGCTTCGATAACACCATACCGCATTCGCTCATGAAATGACCAAGAGCAATAATCATGTCCTGCAATAATGCCACCCTCTTTTACCTTATGCTTACACAATTCCAATTCTTGCATCGTTGACTGGTAAGAATGATCTGAATCGATATAAACCCAATCAAAATAATGATCATCGAAATGTTTCAGCTCAGAAAACGAAAAGCCTTTATTGATCACGACTTGCCCATTTGAAATTTCTTTTTTAAATCTATCTTGAACAAAATCAGCATACTCTAAAAATGTTTCATCGATTTGATCCCAAGGATCGATCAAATGTAATTTACGTGGTTTGGTAATTGATAAAATGGCATCAGAAAAATCGCCCTTGAAGACACCAATTTCTGCCACAACTGATCCCTCAGGCATATATTCCAAAAGTTTTTCTCGGTTTGTTAAGACTTTTAAGTTTGCAATGTGGGCTTCGCTTAATTCCACATTATGCTTTTCGCTCAAAATTGCGTCTGATGTTGAGTTTTCAGGTACGACACCGCCGCTTTCTAATTCTTGCATAATCTGGTCATAATGAGCCATGTAAATTTGATTCCTAATCATTTCAGGCACAAAAAGCTTATATAGTTTCTTAAACATTTTATTCACCTGTGAAATGCAACCAATTAAGTGCTTAATTTATTTACTACGTATCTACTTTCTGGTAGCTCGGTGAATAGTTACTATGTAAGAAAGTTTAATAGTGCGTTCGTTATCTCCAGGATATCAATATTTTTTCATGCGCAGAGGTTTTTCATACCTTTTCGAATATAAAACGAAAAGCTTTCTAACTACCTGAAGCAATTATTCGTTTTAAATTGCGCACACGTTGACGACCAACGAAGGATTTTGCCAACAAACCAACAGCTTTTGACTGCAATAAAACTTGTGGTTGTTTACGAGAGAGCGCGAAAACTTGGCGACGTGTACCAACCATATCATCTTCTAAATAATAATGTGTAGCTAACATCATCATCGCAGTTTTTTCTATTTGATCTTGGCGTGCTTCAACTTCAGCAGCAACCTCTGGATTTTCCAACAATTTTGCCAGCAATGCGCTGTTTCGTTCTGCCGCCTCGTCTAAGTTTTTAAATTGTGATGTATCTTGATACCCTGGGGGCTGATCGGCGCAAACCCAACGATACCAGGTTTCTTCTTGCAAGAGCATGTCCGGCCAAATTTTAACGGCCGTTACAAAAGACACAAAGCTCTCCACCTGTTTGCCTTGCGAATGATACGATAATGCACTATTCAAATGCACATTCGCCCGCGCCATTGGCAACAAGTGCTCAATTTCAGAAACAACAGCCGACTGGCCCATTTTATCGAGAACGCCGAGTTGATTGCGCTCCATACGCGGCACATCAAGCGTCATATTGCTGCTGTGCCGTCGGTATTGAACCAACACTTGAGGAACACAATCAAATTCCCAACCATTCGCCGCAATCCGGAACCAGAGGTCCCAATCTTCTAAAGCAAACAGTTTTTCATCAAATCCACCTGCTTCTGCAACACATGCTTTTCGTACCAAAACCGCAACTGGCGGGAAATAATTTCTGACGGCAAATGTTTTGAGCAAATGACCGCGTTTGTTAAAGAACCCTGGCTCCGGCATGGGGTTGCCATTTTCGTCAATATGGGACCACCAACAATAGGTGAGACCTGCTCGGGGATTTTGCTCAATCACCTTCAACGATTCTGCAAGATATTCGGGACTCCACAAATCATCTGCATCGAGCAAGGCAATATACTCGCCACGTGCATGACGAATGCCAGTATTACGAGCGGCCGACAATCCCTGATTTTCTTGATAAACATAGTTGACCGCATCACCAAAGGTGGCCACAACTTCTGCAGTATTGTCTTTGGAACCGTCATCTATCACGATAATATCGACGTCGGGATGGGTTTGCGCCAGTGCGCTGTTTACAGCGGCACTGACGAAATGTGCATGGTTATAAGATGGAATTAATACGCTTACAGTCGTCACAGTGCCTCGCTTTTGCGTTATTAAGCAGCCCTTTAGAGGATTTGGCTGTAGATGTCACGCATGATCCGAACGATTTCTGACCAATCATATTTCAGTGCTTTTTGGCGAGCATTTTCCGACATTTCGCACAATCGCTGCTCGTCAGTTAACAGTGTACGCACCGCTGCGTACATGGCTTCGGGGTCTTGTGGCGGTGCTAATTTGGCACAAGTGTCATCAACATAGTCGGGTACCGCACCAATATTGGTGGAGACGATAGGCAGCCCACAGGCCAGGCTTTCGAGCAGGGCAATAACGGCCGTTGCATCAAACAGCGGCAACAACAACAAGTCAGACTGCTGATACAAATCTAACAATTCTTCTTCTGGAATACGCACCCGCGCATCCACACCCTGAATGCCTGCAAACATCTCCTTGCCCGCCTGATCCGTAACCAGCACAGTCTTCACATCCAGCTCATCATCAGCAGCCAAACGTTCCACAACACCCTTCAGCGTTTCTAAATCACGCATATGCCGTCCAACAAACAAACATTGTTTTGTGCCACTTCGCTGTCTAGAAGGAACGGGATGAAAATATTCTGTGTCAATGCCCAACGGAACCCAGTGCAGTTTGTCGGGTTGAACATGGGGTTCAAAGAAAGATAGCTGGTTTTTGCCAACCACGAAAATGGCGCTCAATTGATCTAAATGTTTAAAGGAATGTATATCATCTGCCAGACGTTTTGGCGGCAAATGGTAGGTTGCAACGACACGATTTCCTTTAAAGCCACTAAACTTCCCGAGGTGACGATACCCAAAATCACCTTCCATTACGTGGTAGATGGTGTTTTTGCTTTTGAACATGTCGAAAACGGCCGTTAACTCTGCATAAAAGTGATGGTGAGCATAGTGCCGCATACCTACGCGATGATGCACAAATCGGGTAGCAACGCGCCAGGGAACAATACGTGCTTTTTTATCTTTATAATCGATGGATGGCAGTGGTTCACCCAAGAAAGGAACCATAATATCATATCCTGAATGTCCTGAGTGATGATCCCATCTATCGTAAATGAACTTGATTTCCATACGTTATCCTTTTTGCAATGCCCACCGAAACGGCCGTCCCACAAATGCTTGAAAGAGCAGGGACCACACCCCACGATTTTGCAAACAATTTGGTGTGTACCAGATGGCGCGCGTGATGGTTTGTCGAACACGGCCGTATTCACCCTGTTCACGCCCCCGCCACGCCTGACTCAACAACGCTATGCCCAATGTTTGGCGTCGATATTGCTGCAAAAACGCCAGCTTTGGTGGCAAATTGTCAAAAACTGATTCAACAAATTGGATTGGGGCCGAAACCATGTAATGTTGCGAATAATCAATAATCGATTGTCTGATTTCGTCAGCATTTTGGGCCACATATTTGGGGTGCAACTCAACAGCTTGAGCCAATTCTTGCTGACCCTGTGGCACTAAATTTTCAGCAAACGCCATCCAAGCCAAGTCGAGGTGAAAACGCGCATATACTTCATCTTTAGAAACTGTCAAACCTTCACAAATTTGCGGATTTTGAAAAATTGTGTTCAGAAATTTCATTCGGCCCCGTTTCACATTTGACCAGTCACGAAGGGAATTCGAATCATGCACCACATAAGCAGCAACATAATCTTCAGTCCACATCGTTTGACATCCGGCTAAAGAGAGTCGCATCCACAACTCAATATCTTCTGCCATATTTAGCTCAGGATCGAACCCTGTAACCTTATCAAACCATGTTTTCCTTACAAGTACACTGTGCAATGTTGCCGTTGCTGAAAATAGCCACTGCTCTAGATTTGGCTGACTTTGTATCCACTGCCAGGGATGGCTGCTTAATATTTTACGGCCGTTTTCATCAACAACAATCCACCCCCCTAAAGCTAACCCAACTTCAGGATTCGCTTCCATTGCATTAACCTGAAACGATAGTTTATGCGGCATAAACCAATCATCAGAATCCATAAAGGCAATGTACTTACCCTGGCTCATGCTAATGCCAATATTTCGTGCCCGCGAACGCTCCCCATTTTTAACCCACTTGTAAATAATACGCGGATCATGATAGGCGGCCACAACCTCATCCGTATTATCGGTTGAACCATCGTCAATAATAATCAACTCAAAGTGAGGATACGTTTGCGCCAACACACTATCAATTGGCTTAGAAATTGTATTGGCCCGGTTATAGGTAGAAATAATAATGCTCACAAGCACGGATGTCGGTTCTGCGTTTGATTGATTCATTTCAAACATACTCTCATTCATTAAATCCGAAAGTTACCAAAGCAAGTAGTTATTAATGCGTTGGCTAAATTCATGAACGTCCCAATTATTAATTTGAAAGCGTCCAAGTTGGTATAAATCCACTTCACCTTTAATTTTGATTGGTTCAACCGTCACCGCCGCTTCAAAACCAGCTTGTTTGACCAAATCAACGGTTTGGCTTGAGTAATCACCAAAGGGATAAGCAAACGATTTAACAGGCTTGTCTAACTTCGATGCTAATTTCTCACGACCCGCAGCAATCTCCGTTAACTGCTCATCCAAAGATAAAGTGGTCAGAAACGGATGCGTTTGCGTATGCCCACCAATTTCTAAAAATTTGCTCTGTGCTAATTCTGCAAGCTCCAAAGAGGTCATCATTCGGTAATCGGGGAGGGGTAAACGTTTAATTCCTGCCCAATTAAATAGGTCAGCGATGTATTTATCCCGATCTGAAGTTCTCAACGGCAAAAAGAATCTTTGTAAATCAAGGCAAGCCACCAAACGCTCTTGATGAGACAATGTAGTCCATGCGTACACTTGGTCTGGCAGCTGCAATTGCCCACGCTCTGGCAATCTTGGCGTGTTTAACATCAGATACGCCAACTCATCCGACCAAACCACTTGGTTACTGTCGATAAAACCATCTGTGACGAATAAAGTCCAAGGGATTTGGGCGGCTTCGAGAATTGGATGTGCATAGGTGAGGTTGTCGAAATAGCCGTCATCAAACGTGACCACAACAGCCCTGCGTGGCAAATTGTTTTTCTGAATGCATTCCGTCAATTCTGCAAGGCGCATGGGCTGGCAATGCTGTTTTAAGTAAGCCATTTGTTGCGCAAAATTGTCGGGCGAAACAGCTAAGTTGAACGGGTCATGCGGGAGATCAATCACGCGATGATACATTAGCACAATCGCTTTAGACTTGAGCTGCTCATTGATATTCCTGAGCTTTCTTCTAATGCGTCGAATCATGATTGTGGCTGCCTGTGCATCATGCTTTGTAATAAAATGGAAACAACTCCCCGATTCCACATGCGAGCTGGCGCATTTGCAGCGACAACTTGACCAGCTCGACGCACTGTCGACCAATCTTCATTCTTTTTCGCCGTAAAAAATGTGCGTAGGCCAATTTCGCCTAATGCCCATCGTTTTTTCTGTTTGATTGCCGCTGCATTATCGGGCAAGTTGTTAAATACGCGCATTGTATAGTCGATAGGATCGCCAACAAATGGGTTTGTAGTCCAAGATAGCAGTGAATCAATTAGCTCATCTTGTCGAGAAGTGGCAAGGGCGGGTGTTAGCTTTATGGCTTCAGCGATGCTTTCTTGGGCATCATCACATTGATCTGCCCCATATTCGCGCCCAGCGCAAACCAAATAGACACGAGTCAATACATCTGATTTCAATGCTAGCAAATCATCTGACAGTCCCGGCTGGTCAAAAAACTTATTCATGACTCCAACAGTCACTTTTTTCTGAGCGGCCGCATTGCGCGTCATTTGACCGGGGAACATGCGATAGGCACAAACGATTTCTTCCACCCACCCCATTTTGCAACCTGCATACGCCATACGCATCCACAAATCCCAATCTTCTACCCTGCGCAAGCGTTTATCAAAGCCACCCACTTTATCCACCCACTATTTTTTCACGAGAATGGCATGAACAATAAA
>QQUD01000039.1 GCA_008501785.1 Chloroflexota bacterium | reverse complement strand
ACAAGGCGGACAAACCTTCCGCCTAAAAGGAAAAGGCATGCCAAGTCTCCAAAAAAAGGGTACATTTGGTGACTTATTAGCCACCGTAAAAATACGCGTTCCAAAGCAGCTCACATCAGAAGAAAGCGAGTTGTACGAAGCCCTGGCCCACCTGCGCGGCATCGCAACCCAAAAAGAACCAATTTGAAATCATGTAACCAAACAATTTAATTTTTCAAACAATGTATTATTTGAGGTTAATTTTTTCTATTATGCGATTAATTCGACAATATCCCACACTATTTTTCATTACAACACTTTTGCTGCTTGGAATCGCGTGTCAAGCCGCCACTAATTTTCAAACCGATGGACAAATCATTGATAGAGATGCAATTGTAGCAGATGCCGTTGCCACAATTTCTGCCCAATCAAACAGCAACGGCACCATCACGACAACCAGCACACAGCAAACCATCATCGACAGCGATCTGCAAAATACATTGACGCAACTATATGCTGTGGTTAATCCATCGGTTGTTCATATATTTGTATTTGACGGACAGGGCGCTATTTTGGGTACCGGTAGTGGCTTTGTTTATGACAGTGACGGACATGTCGTCACCAATAATCATGTTGTTGCCGACGGCTCTGCCTTTGAGGTCGTTTTTGCCAATGGCGAACGTCGCCGTGCAAATATATCTGGCCTTGATGTGGACAGCGATCTCGCAGTTATTCAAGTGACAAGTCTTCCTATAGATGCGCCGCCCATTCCTTTGGGCGATTCATCAGCTTTAGAGGTTGGCCAATTGGTGGTCACAATTGGCAATCCATTTGGTGAAGCAGGCTCAATGTCTGTGGGGATTGTCAGCGGACTGGGGCGCACATTAAATTCTCAACGACTCTTGCCCGGTGGCGGCCGTTTTTCTATCCCGCAAGTGATTCAAACAGATGCCGCGATTAATCCAGGCAATTCGGGTGGCCCATTGCTAGATTTGAGTGGTCAGGTTGTCGGTGTGAACAGCGCCATTCAAACCACCACTGGTTCAAATTCAGGCGTTGGCTTTTCAATTCCGGTGAATGCCGTGCGAAATATTGCGCCAGCTTTGGTGGAAAACGGCCGTTACATCTACTCATTCATGGGCATCCGCATGACCAGCCAACCATTTACTCTCGATCAGTTAGAAATCTATGACGTACCACCCAATGGTGTTTACGTAATTGATGTTGACCCCAACACACCGGCAGACAACGCAGGATTGCAGGGAAGTGGCTCGAATAATAACGTACCTCTGCCTGGTGGCGATTACATTACCAGTATCAATGGCGTTCAAGTCAAAACGTCAGATGAGCTATTAAGCTATCTTGTCTTTGAAACAAATGCTGGCGATACAGTCGATCTGACAGTTTTGCGTAATGGTGAAGAAATAGTATTGCCGCTCACGTTGGGTGAACGGCCATAAAAGGAGGTCATTAATTTGTAAACAAACTTGATTAGCAAGATACCAAAAATGCTAATCATGCTTGCTTGAACGGAATCTCAAATCTAAAATCAACAGGAGGTTGCATGTTTAACCAAGCTCAGTTGCAAGAGTTGTTATCCTACCAGCCAAACGGTCATGAAGTCGTTAGCGTGTATATGGATACGGATAGCGGAAAAGCAACAAAAGATGCTATTAAGCTTCAAGTGCGTGGCTTACTTAAAAGCGCACAACTGACTGAGGAGAAAGACGCAGCAGAAATTGAACGATTTTTGGACCATAGCTATGACTGGAAACAGCCCGGTTTGGCCCTATTCTGTAGCAATGGCGGTGATTTTTTTCGTGCTTATCCCACTGCCATCCCCTTTCGCAACCGGGTACGCCTCGGATATAAACCTTATGTAAAACCATTGGCTCATCTCTTTGACCACTATGCCCACTACGGTGTCATTTTGGTGGACCGCGTAGGCGCTCGCTTTTTCGAGTTCCACTTAGGTGAACTACAAGCCACAGAAGGCACCATGGGCGAAGATGTGCGCAAGCTCAAGAAAGGCGGCGGCTCATCAGCAGTTGGCATGCGTGGTGGCGTTGGCGGGGCCAGACACGAAAATGAAGTCGGCCAGCGCAATCTGCGAGATGTGGCTACTATTTCCAACCAATTTTTTAAAGACAAACCGATTCGTCGCCTATTTTTAGGCGGAACGGCCGAAACCGTAGCCCAACTCCGTGAGCTGCTCCCGAAACAACTACAAAGCTGCTTCGCCGGAACATTTTCCATTGACATGAATGCTGCAGAACACGAAGTTCGACAGCAAACATTGCATATGCTCCAAGTAGCAAACCAGGGTCGTGAAGAAAAGCTGGTTAAAGACTTGCTCACCACGCAAGCCAGAGGTGGTAATGCCGTTCTCGGCCTCGATGATACGCTGCAAGCAATTTGCGACAAGCGGGTCGAGACGCTCATCATTAGTGACGGCTTCAAAAAACCGGGTTATGTTCAAGATAGCTCTGGTTTTATTGTAGCTAATTTAGCGAAGAGTCCGTTGAGTGATCGAGAGTTAACGGCCGTTAACGACGTCGTTGATGCCGCAGTTGCTCAAACAATGTCGATAGGCGGTCACGTTGAAGTCATTGCCGGCAATCCACAACTAGAAGCAGCAGGACAAATTGGTGCTATCCTCAGGTTCTAAATTAAACTGTAGCCGATAAATTTATAACGATGAGGTGTGAGCTGCGGCTCACACCTTTTTATTTGTATGTCGATAGAAACATTTCTCACGAACCTGGCAAAGACGAAAACGCCACCTCATGTTTTCAATCCATATGATCATGAAAACACCGAAAACAACATGAGGCGCACCAATTTAACATACTATTTGCAAACATTGCGCACCAAACAGCCCTCTACGTTGCTGGTTGGTGAAGCGCCAGGATACCGAGGATGTCGATTGACAGGCATTCCCTTCACCAGTCCAAACCTGCTGCAGTCTGACATGGCTTCTCAACAGCTATTTGGAGAAAACCAAGGTTATCTGACGCCAAATGAATGGCCCCATATTCAACGCGAGGCTTCTGCCACGATTGTTTGGCAGCTCTTGAACACCTTACCAAACTTACCACTATTGTGGAATGCATTTCCATTTCATCCACACAAACCAGGCAATCGCCAATCAAACCGACCCCCTAAAAGAAGCGAACTGGCGTTAGGACGGCCGTTTCTTACCCAGCTTCTCCATCTCTTTCCCATTACCGACATCATTGCTGTCGGAAACAAAGCAGATACCGCCCTCACAATGTGGCAAATCCCACATGAAAAAGTTCGCCATCCCTCACATGGTGGCAAGCAGCAATTTGTAAATGGCATCATTCAGTTGCTAAAGTGACCAATTTAATAATTAAGTGTCCAAATGTTAATCAATAAAAAATCCTATGCAGCGTGTCGAGGTATGAGCCTGTCGAAGACCGGCACCCTTCGACAAGCTCAGGGAACATGCCTGTACTGTTACAAAAATTTGCATATACAAAAGAAGCAAGCTGCATTCTCATTAAAATAAATCATTTATGAAAAACCAGATAAAACCATTCGCATTAATCATTGAGGATTCAATTTCGGCGGCAAAAATGTTTTCATTAGCATTAGAAGAAGCCGGATTCAATACCGACATTATTTTAGACGGCATCACGGGAATCAATCGCCTTGCAGAAATAACGCCAGACGTGATTGTATTGGACCTTCATTTGCCTTTTGCAACAGGCGAGGAAATTCTACAACAAATTCAAAATAAACAACGATTCCAATCCACCAGAATTATCATTGCCACTGCGGATGCAAATTTTGCAAACTTTGTTCAAGATCGGGCTGATTTTGTATTGTTAAAACCAATCAGTTATGAGCAGCTCAATCAATTAGCCACCCGCCTCCAAAATGTAATCATTCCCTCTACCACCCACAAAAACAACCCCACACATGCCCCCAATTCAGATTTTAGCTAAGACAAACACCAGACCATCACATGTCACGCACCACGCATCAGGTCCTTACCCCCGGAATTCCCAAAGCGTCTAAATAATTTGGTATTCATGCCAAGTTCTTAATATGAAATAGCATCCAGCCGTTATTCTTGTCCAGAATTTCGTTTTGAATCGATATTATCACGGTATTCTCATGCGCAATATATTGACAAAACATGTACAATCTGTACAATTCAAATAGATATTCATGCAATTTGCTGTTAGGTATGAAACAATAATGGTAAAATCCGGATTGTGGGTGGCCCGATTAACAAATCCAAAAAATTTAAACAGCTTTGACAAAACGGCCGTTTCACGCCAACAGGTAAGGAAACAACAACAGGCCTCGTCATTTATCCAGGAGGAGCGTAAATCCCAGGGCTTACGCCCCCCAAGCAAGAGAAATCGCCCTGGCAGACTATCAAGTTATTATCGTTCCCATGCCCTTAAATTTGGCAGTTTTCTCGCCAAGTCGGGCAATTGAGGGCACGAAGCATTATGAAAATACAGTTGGTTTTTTAGAAACGTTAGAAAATTAAATACAAAATATTGAGAATATTAAGATTAACGAACATCAAATATATTTGACGTACCGTAAACCCTCACAAAGGCAAGCTTAACCACTACTTTGGTACGTTCCCAATCAACCAAAGCAGAACGAGGAGAATCGTGATGAATACAAACGGGCATTACAAAAACGGGAGCCACTCTAATACAAATGGAATCATTAGCCACACCAATGGGCATCTTGCAAATAGTGTGAATGGGGTTGCTGCTGCACCCCCCATCGAACGCGGCGCACCACGTAAATATGACCGAAATTTCATGGTAACACCTGAATACAAAGAAACCCTGCCTGATTTGCAGAACGGACCTATGTCACTCATTCAGGGCAGCAAGGTAGCTATTCAGCAGGTTGGTATTCACAATTTCCGACTGCCAATCAGATATGCGACCAAAAATGGAGACCCGCTGATGCTTGAAACCTCTGTCACGGGAACCGTTTCGCTTGAAGCCCATAAAAAAGGCATCAATATGTCTCGCATCATGCGTACCTTTTATGAATACAAAGAGGATACGTTTTCGCTAGACATGTTAGAAGAAATCTTGCGCGATTACCAAGACAATCTGGAAAGTTTAGATGCGCGGCTGATGCTGCGGTTCAATTATCCCATTGAAAATCAATCGCTGCGCTCTGGATTGTCTGGTTTTCAATATTATTACGTTGCATTTGAGGCCAAGATTGATCGTCAAGGTCGCGTTCGCAAATTTATGCATCTCGATTTTGTGTATTCATCTTCATGCCCATGCAGCTATGAATTGGCACAACACTCGATTGAAGTACGAAATGTAGCGGCCGTTCCGCACAGTCAGCGCTCAGTTGCACGCATCAGCATCGAGCTAAACAACGAATCATTCTGGATCGAAGATTTACGCGACATCAGCTTGAATGCATTGCAAACAGAAACCCAAGTGATGGTCAAGCGAGAAGATGAACAGGCGTTTGCTGAACTCAATGCCGCTTATCTCAAGTTTGTGGAGGACGCGGTTCGTTTGCTATACGAACAACTGGAAGCAGATTCTCGCATCAAAGATTTCAAGGTGATTGCATCTCATCAAGAATCATTGCACAGTCATGATGCTGTATCCGTCATTGTGAAAGGTATCGAAGGTGGTTACACGGCCGAAATCGAGCCAAGTACCATGACATCGATGATTCATAAGAATTAAGGAACATGGGGCAAGGGGCAAGGTTTTTGTTCTGAGCCATCAAAAAATATAAATATTTAAACCCGCACTAAGCTTGTTTTGGTGCGGGTTTTTTGCTGGCGACATGACGTAAATGGGTTATGATCGAGGTATTAAAGAGGCGTTTTCATGAACGCGGCCCACCACGCATGAAAACCCGTAGGTCAAGACGCTGTCTTGACCATCTGACCCGGACAAAACGCTGTTTTGTCCTACGATTTACAGAGGAAATATATATGCCTACGATTAACATTGACCCTGATTATTTGATTCAAACGTTAACCAAGCTGGTTCAAACCAATTCAATCAACCCGATGCTTTCGACAGATGGTCCTGGAGAAACGGAAATTGCGGAATACACGGCCGTTTCCCTCCAATCCCTCGGTCTCGAAACGACAAAATACGAAATCGCACCCAACCGGTGGAACGTAGTTGGACGATTGCCAGGAAAAGGAAACGGCCGTTCCCTCCTCCTCAATGCGCACATGGACACAGTTGGCGTAACGGGCATGAAAGAAGACCCGTTTTCAGCCGAAATTCGAGATGGGAAGCTGTATGGGCGCGGCAGCTACGACATGAAGGCCAGTCTGGCGGCAATGATGGCTGCGGCCAAAGCGCTGGTAGATGGTGGGGTTGAGTTGGCAGGCGATTTGTTGGTAACGGCCGTTGCTGACGAAGAATACGCCAGTATCGGCATGGACCATCTTGTCAAAACTGTAACCGCCGATGCCGCTATTGTCACCGAACCAACAGACCTGCAACTATGCCGTGCTCATCGTGGTTTCATCTGGTATGACATCGACAGCATGGGACGCGCAGCGCATGGCAGCCGTTATCAAGAAGGTATCGACGCAAATATGCGAATGGGACGTTTCCTGGCAAAGTTAGACGAACTGGAAAAAGAACTGCGTCAGCGCACACCACACCCGCTGGCCGGACCACCTTCCCTGCACGCGTCAAAAATTCACGGTGGCACCGAAATCAGCATTTATGCTGCGCATTGTCATCTGGAATTGGAACGCCGCACTATTCCAGGCGAAACTGTTGCGCAGGCAACGGCCGAATTACAAACCATCATTGACCAATTAGCAGCTGCTGACGAAACCGTGAACATGACAGTGAAACCAACCTTCCAACGCAGCCCGTTTGAAGTTGCAGAAGATGCACCTATCTCGCAAACAGTTGCGGCGGCAATTGAAAACAAGCTGGGTACACCCGCAATTCATATGGGGCAGACGTTTTGGACCGACGCGGCTATTTTGAGCGAAACAGGCATCGAAACAGTTCTGGTTGGTCCCACGGGGCATGGCTTGCACAGTGCTGTAGAGTGGGTAGATGTGCAATCAACGATTGACTTGGCGTATATTTTGGCGGAAACGGCCGTTCATTATTGCGGCTAATTGATAGGGGACATCATGAACATGGCACACCACCACCCATGAAAGCCGTAGTGTGATTTGGTAAATCGCATATCGAATTAACAATTCGATTTACACAGGAGACAGCACGCCGCTGCGCGGCACCACGAAGGATGAAAATGGGACGCAGATTTTCAAGATAAACGCAGATTTTATTCTTTTTCCGCGTTTTCTGCGTTTTCCGCGTCCTATTTTTAGGACAGATGACGTTTAAACCGCGAACTGTTCCGAACGATTAGAAAAACAAATTACACAGAGTTGCGCAGAGGAGACACAGAGTGGCACAGAGAGGGAAGAGAGAGATTTTTCTTCTCTGTGAAATCTCTGTTTTTTGCCAACTACCACAGCGCAATATGATCTTCTGCCCATCCGACGAGGTTTTCAACCAGGATGGTTTCGCCTTTAGTGGTCGTGATATGCCCACTGTAGTGGCCAAACATTTGATGCACTTCGGATTGGATTAACCAAAGGTTGCTGGCCGCTACGCGCTCCATGAATGGTGTAAAGGTGAGGTTCAGGGAGGCATCGGGTGAAGTGATGTGCCAGGGGGCCATGAAGTTGGATTTGTCATACTGCCAAGTGAGGTCTTCGGAAATTTTGTGTAAACGGCCGTTTACACAAACCCCATTCTCCGTACTGCCCGTGCCGTCTGTCCACTGACCGCCCAGATTGAGGCCAATGATACGGCCGTTTTGGTTCCCAGACGCACTGCCCCAGTTCCAGCGACAATTTCGCGGCCAAATGCCACGTC
>QQUD01001096.1 GCA_008501785.1 Chloroflexota bacterium | reverse complement strand
AAATCCAAACCGCATCTTCATCTGCCGAGACGCAAACAAGCTTCACCAAATCATGTCCCTCGAAATAAATTGTATCGTTTGGATTTAGGCAATGTTCACCGGATTGCAAACCAACGATTAACGATCCTGACAGAACGTAAATAAATTCCTCAGTTGGCAGGCGCAGGCGACGGGCAACGTTGCCTGTTCCCGGCGACAGTCGACCGCACATCGCTTCCATTTTGCGGCTCAAATCGCGGGCCAGTAATTCGTAACATACTCCCGAATCGGGAAAGGTGAGTTGGGGCCGATTATCAACGCGCACAACTGAGTCGCGGATTTTGGGCAAGAGGACAGTTTCCTGGTTGGGTTGTGATTCAGGCGCAGGCAACTCTTCAGAAAGAAAATGTAATATCGAAACTTCCAGGTTTTCGGCAATCAGACGCAAGGATTCCAGGGAAATTTTAGTTTTCCCCCTTTCTAACTGGCTGATAAAAGAGGCCGATAATCCCGTGCGACGCGCCAATTCACGTCCAGTCAGGCCAATTTCGAGGCGGCGCACCTTGATTCGTTCACCAATGGCATCGTAACTCATGTAATTTTTACCTTGTTAAGCAATACTATACATTATTTATTTATGGTTGACAATTAGGCAATAAACATTAAAATTACCTTAGAAACGAGTAGTTATATTAAGCGCTGCTGCACATTCAGCAATGGACGGTCTTTTGTGAGTCAAATCCACGATCTTCGCAATTTTATATCAGTTTTGGAGGATGCCGGACAATTGGTACGAATCAGCCAATCAGTAAACTTGGTACATGAATTGGCCAATGTTGCGGCTGCTATTCAGCGTCAAGGGCGAGGCGCTGTGTTGTTTGAAAATCCAGAGAAGGCTGAATGGCCCGTTTTCGCCGGGGCAGTGGGCAGTTCGACTTTGGCGGCATTGGCGCTGGCTTGTGATGTCACCGACATCACGCAGACGATGGAACGCGCCCTCGATCCGGCAGCAGGCATTCCAACGCAGCGTGTTTCAGAAGCGGCGTGGCAAGAAAATAGTATCACGGGTGATGAGGTGGATTTACACTCCCTACCTATTCCCACGCACGGCCTTCATGATGGCGGACCATTCATCACGGGCGGCATCACGATTGCCAAAGACCCGGTGAATGGGCGCGGCAATTTATCCTACAATCGAATGCAGGTGCTGGGGCCGCGCACATTTGGTTTTAATGTGAATGAGTGGCGGCACGTGATGCAATTTTACCGGGTGCAAGAAGCAAAAGGGGAACCATTGGAAATTGCCATCGCCATTGGCGTAGACCCGGCTATCAGCATTGCCGCCGGAGCACGGTACGACGATGATGAACTGAATATTGCCGGAGCCATTAGAGGCAAAGGGGTTCCTGTTTGTAAGGGCGTGACGGTTGATATTGACATACCCGCCCAGGCTGAAATTGTGATTGAAGGGCACTTACCGCCGCGAGAACGACGCGCCGAGGGGCCATTGGCTGAGTTTCATGGCTATTATGGAGAGTTGTGGGAGAGTCCGGTTTTTGAGGTAACGGCCGTTTCCCACCGCAACAATCCCATCTTCCAAACCATCATCCCCGGTCACGATGAACATATTTACATCGGCAACGTGCTCCCCCGCGAACCACTATTGCTGCGCTTTGTGCGCCATGTTAGCCAAAATGTGACCGGACTGCACATTCCCCCCTACGGTAACGGCTTTTCCGCCATCGTCCAGGTTGCCAAAAGCAATCCCGGCGAACCCAAGAATGTTGCCCTGGCCGCTTTTACAGCGCATGTCAATATAAAAAAAGTGATCGTCGTTGACCCGGACGTGAATATTTATGATCCGGCCGATGTAATGTGGGCGTTGACCAACCGGGTGGATTGGAGCCGGGATTTCTTTACCGTTCCCGGCGCACAAGGGCATGAGATGGATCCGACGGCCGACGAGCGCGGCGTTCACACCAAAATCGGCATTGATGCCACCTATAAACCAGAACGCCGCGATTATGGTGAGCGGATTCGTTACCCGGATGTAGATTTAAGCGCGTATTTTCAGTAATCAGAAAGCAGCGAACAACTGTGAACTGTCTACTGCTCGCCGATTGGAGGTTTTTTTGTACTGGTCAAAGGTTAGTTGAGCTGTCATTCCCGCGCAGGCGGGAATCCATTGGAAACGCGGGCTAATCAGGCGGCCTTGTGGGCGTCATTCCCGCGCAGGCGGGAATCCATTCCCCTGTCTTCACAGGGGCAGGCTCTCTGAAAAAGATGGATTCCTGCCTCCGCAGGAATGACAATCATAGGCAATGTGTTTCGACTAACCTCTGCCTACTACAGATTGGAGGTTTTTTGTCTGTTCGATTTGCGCTTTTCATGCAAGCTAAACATAGCATGGCCTACGAATTTAAGGTGCTGAACACATTAATGCCGGTGTTACCTGTCCAACCTGTACCCGATGATGGATGATATTAAGCCGGTGGTGGATGTGTTTGCGGATTGGTAGAGGGTTTTATCACAGAGATGTAGAGGGGTTGGGAAACTTATCACATATGTGAAGGTAGCTATAGTGAACTATATTACACCTGTAGAACACAAATTAACGGGATTCAGAAACTACACAGAAAGTATAGAACAGTTCTTCCAACAAAGAGAAAACCACCTGGAAGATTTAGTACAAGCTTCTATCGAAAAAGGTGAAGACCCCAGAGAATGGTGGGCCGAAGATTATTGGTTAACCACGGAGACAAATTTGATGAGAATGTCATTGTTCCTCAGTTTGTATGCTTTCCTGGAGGTAATACTGAAGGAACTATGTCGATTTGAACAAGTAGGACGAGGAATCTCAAAATCGCTCACTGACTTACAGGGGGGAGTAATTGACCGTGCTAAAACCTACCTGAAAAAAGAAATTGGCGTTGATTTCCCAGGCAAAAGTAAGGAATGGAATGAGATAAAAGATTATCAAAAGCTGCGAAATCATTTAGCTCACAACGGATTGCGATTAACTTACGAAGATCGCAAGTATAAAGATTTAGAAAGATTTATAAAGCGGCATTCAGAACTGCATCATCGAAACTTGGAAATCTCAAACACTAGGCTTGAATTAAGTCAGGAAGATGTTGAAGAACTAAAGTCGTATAAACCAAGCAAGAAAGATCAGATAATGCATGAGGGATTTTTGGGGTCTGGAGTCCTCAATAGCATGGGTGAGGATAACATTGAATTCATATCTGATTTTTGTAAGGAAGTAATAGAGACTATTGATTCGTATTGGAAGCAATTAATCGAACAGGTACAGTGTGTAAATAACTTACCTCAAAGGGATCAAGGAGGAAGGGAAAACTATTCCTAAATAATGATTCCCGGAACTTTACGCCTCATCAAAGCCACCGCCAATCCACATGGCGCCGACGATAGCCAACTGTTTTTGTTTGTCGGCAATTCTTCCGTTGGGCCGGTGACTAAGATCATCCCCGATGAAGGAGTGACCTTACCGCCGCCGCGTACTGATTTATCTGACCAATCTTGCCGTCTTAAAATTCTGCACATTAATGACTTGCATGGCCATATTGCCCGTTTTACACCGCAGGGCGACCAGCCAATTCTCTCGCGCATTGTCAGCCGATTGCGCGAAGTGCGCCAGACCCATGAAGATGATCCCAACACGGCCGTTATCGCCTTATCGGCTGGTGATGACTTGGTTGGCGCCGTTTTTGATGAACTGATGGGGGATGACCCCGATTCATTTGCACTGCACGCTGGGTATCGCCTTTATTCAGCGGCAGGTGTAGATGTGAGCGTGTTGGGCAACCATGATTTTGATTTGGGAACCGATGTGCTTTCCCAAGCGATCCTGCAAGATGCCGAGTTCCCGGTGCTCTCGGCGAACCTAGTAAGCTGCCATTGGCTGTCCGACTTGTACTATCCGGCAGCACTGTTGGTGACGAAAGGTATTCGTGTGGGCATCATTGGGCTGACAACACCTGGCCAAATCCGCCAGCCGCCAGATTCTAACTTGCAAATCGTCAACCCTGTGCGGGTGCTGCACAATATGATGCCAGCGATACGGCCGTTATGCGACGTACTCATTGTCCTCAGCCACCTGGGCTACAGTATGGCCTCACATTCCGCTTCTGTGCGCGATGCGGGCGATGTCGAACTAGCACGCAGCTTGCCGCCCGACAGCGTCCATCTCATTGTTGGTGGACACACCCATCACACCCTGAACGAGCAGGGGCTAACGACCGGCAACATCGTCAACGGCATCCCTATTGTGCAGGCGGGCACGTTAGGCCGGTTTTTGGGGGAAGTAGACATCACTATCCAGCGGGGCATGGCGGCTGTGACCAATGTACGCCTGATTCACACGGCTAATTTACCTGTCGATAAACAATTTGAAGCGCAAAATGTAAAGCCTCTCCTGGAAATGGCTCGCCCTCTTTTCACACGCAGCCTGGGCCAAGTTGCCAATCATTCTGACCTCAGCACAGATGCGGTGCGAAACGCTTTTGCCGCTGGTGAGTCGGCATTGGCTAACTTCATCACCGACGCCCTTGTCACTCGCTGCCGTGCAGACGGCTATGATGCCGATTTGGCGATGGTTGATACCTCTATCGTGCGGCACGGCTTGCCGGTCGGCCATTTAACATATGGCGATTGGTTCAACCTTATGCCTTTTGCCGACGTGCTGCGGATCACCTGGATTAGTGGACAACAATTGCAAAGGCTTATTCAGGATAATGCTTACCGCATTGATCTGCCCGGCGAACCACACACCGAACGGGGTTTCCTCCATTTTAGCGGGCAGCTGCGGTATGCGATTGAGATAGGAAACAGCCGTAAAGAAATCCGTGCCACCAACATCACACTGAATGGCATCCCATTGGAACAGCAGTTGGACTGTTCTTTCCAAATGGTATGCAGCAGCTTTACACGTGAACTGGCAGCGGCCTGGGAGCGATACGGCCGTACTATTTTGGGTTTGCCATTGATGGACATGCACGAAGTCTCCCATCTGGATACCTCGCTTTTTCTGCGCGATGAACTTGTCGCTTATATCATTGATAATGGTGGTGTAACTGAAGCTGGTGGGGCGAAGCGAGACGGCCGTTTACAGTGCAGCAATAAACGAACGTAAGTCGTAGAGTTTCCCCATAATTTCCTTGTTGGTAAGGTGGTTTGCGAACCAACCCTACATTGTACGGTTGATGAAACGGCCGTTTCCCATCTCACCACAAAATTCATCATCTTCAACAATCACCCGCCCTCGACTCAAAACCGCTTCGGGCCAGCCTTGCAGCGCCAAACCCTGATAAGGCGTCCAATCAACCCGTTCGTGCAAAGTATCGGTAGACAGTGTGATTGATTTTTCTGGATTAAAAATCACCAGGTCCGCATCAAAACCAACGGCAATGTCCCCCTTTTGCTTCAGGCCAACCATTTTTGCAGGCGTCGTGCAGCACATTGCCACCCACTGATTCAATGACAAGCGTCCAGTGCGAACGCCATGACTGTACAACGACGCAAACCGCATCTCGATTGACGGCACACCACCGGGAACCTGGCTAAAATCATGCAGCCCGCGTGCTTTGTCTGCCTTCGTGAATGGACAATGGTCTGTCGTCACAATTTGTAAATGATCGTTCGACAAGGCTTGCCACAATGCATCCTGGTCAGATTGGGGCCGCAGCGGCGGTGAACAAACAGGCAGCGCCCCCGTCACACCGGGCGCATCATATGCATCCTGCGTGAGGAACAGGTATTGTGGACAAGTTTCACCCGTGATCCGTAATCCGTGCTGCCGTGCTGCCGTGATTCTCTGCACGACTGCTTCACATGAGACATGGAAGATATGCAGCGGTGTGCCGACCAGTGTGGCAATGTCAATCACACGCCCAACTGCTTCACCTTCCATCAATGCGGGGCGGCTGCGTGGATGCCAATGGGGGGTAATACGGCCGTTATTCAAATTCTGCGCCACCAACGCCTGAATCACATCCCAATTCTCCGCGTGAACCACCGGGAACCCGCCCACATCGCGTATGGCTGCCAGCGCCAGCATCATCTGGTCATCTGTCAGCCGAAAATCATACGCCATGTACAGCTTGAAACTGGTGCAGCCTGCCTGATAAGCCTCTGTCACCTGGTCCAACTTTCCAATTTCTGCCGGCCCCAGCGTCATGTGCAATCCATAGTCGATGACCACACGGGGATCGGCTTCGGCGCGACGTGCTGCCAATGCCTGCAACAACGATTGTTCTGGCTGAGGTTCGACAAAATCAACAATCGTGGTCGTGCCGCCAATCGCCGCCGCTCGGGTTCCCGTGAAAAAATCATCAGCCGACACAACGCCATCCCCCAGCGGCATTTGCATATGGACGTGAATGTCAACTGCACCCGGCGTGACCAGTTTGCCTGACGCATCCACCTCACGCTCACCGGACAAATCCTGCCCAATTGCCGCAATCTTCTCGCCGCAAATACCAATGTCTGCTTTTGTGGTGGAAACGGCCGTTACCACCACCCCATTTTTTATCACCAAATCGTACATAATAAGAGTTACAAATAGTTAGTTATTAGAAAATTGGCGGGGTCATAATGGACAAATACTTGACCATTTTATTTCCTTGTGCCTGCAAACGTTGCAGCATTGGACCATCAAAATAAACGGTATCCCCTTCTTCCAAATGATGCACCTTATTTCCCAATGTGATGTCTAATTTTCCCTCAATTACAAAAATACATTCCTCTGTGTGCTGATAATGAACGAGCGGCACCTCACCATCATGCGGATTCAGTTCTGCCAAAATCACCCCCATTTTTCGCTCCACATTCGGCGTCAACAATTGGTACGTGATATTCGCATCAGGCAATGTCAGCTGCCTCCGCTGGTCCTTCCGCACAACTGCGCTTGGCCCTTCCTGCTCCAACAAAAAATAAAAAACAGGCACATTCAATGCTTGACTGATTTTTCGCAGTGAATCAATTGAAGGACTGGCCTGATCCCGTTCAATCTGGCTTAAAAAACTGGCCGTCAAATCCACTTTCCCCGCTAAATCACGCAGACTCAAACCCATTTTATTTCGTTGCTCTTTAATTTTTGCACCTATTTTCATACTGATCCACTGCCTTTTCTGCCAATTATTTAGCCAATAGTCGCTCTGATTAAGTTTACAACGCCCACTTTATTTTAGCACGATACCACAAAACGTGTGATATTGCTTAACATATATTTGAATAATAAAGTATTACTTGACATCAAGAAGTGCAAACGATATGATTTAGCCAAACATTGTCCATAGGAGGCGAGATGTCCATAGGAACATTTAAAGGACGTGATTTCATCACACTGTTGGATTGGAGCCAGGACGAGGTAAATCAAATTCTTGAACTGGCAGCAGAATTAAAGAATGATCGGGCGAATGGGAAGCTACACGACAATATTTTGCGTGCGAAAACCTTATTTATGCTCTTCTACAATCAAAGTTTGCGCACCCGCAACAGCTTTGAAGCAGGCATGCATCAAATGGGGGGCCATGCTCATTTTCTTGATCCCAGCAAAATTTACACACCAGCTTTAGAAGGCAAAGAAGTGGCCTACAGCACCGAGCGCGTCAGCGATGTAGCTCGTGTGCTCTCTAGCATGGGCGAAGCCATTGCGATCCGCTGCTATGGCGACCCGGTAGATTGGGAATACGGTGGCGCAAACGCGCTGCTCCATGAGTTTGCTCGCTGGTCAGATGTGCCGCTCTTAAACATGGAAGATGACATCTATCATCCATTCCAGGCTTTGGCCGACATGCTGACGGTTAAAGAATCGTTTGGCAGCTTCAAAGATGTTAAATTTGTGATGAGCTGGGCCTATTCACCCAGTGCACACAAACCGCGTGCAGTTC